>NZ_JBELDZ010000021.1:0-35424 GCF_042094015.1 Aurantibacter sp.
ATAGAAGATGCAGCACAAGCGCATGGTGCAGTTTCTAACCAAAATAAAAAGGCTGGTAATTTATCTGATGCTGCAGCATTTAGTTTTTATCCTAGTAAAAATTTGGGAGCTTTAGGAGATGCAGGAGCTATTACGACTAATAATAAAGAGCTTTTTAATGTAGTTTCTAAACTAAGAAATTATGGTGCTTCAGCGAAATACGTAAACGACATTATTGGTTATAATAATAGATTAGACGAAATTCAAGCAGCTTTTCTTTCAATTAAATTGAAATATTTAGATCAAGACAACTTTAGACGTCAAGAAATAGCTTCAGTATATTTAAATAGCATCAAGAATAAAGCAATTAAATTACCAGTTTTACAAAATGAAATAAAAAGTCATATTTGGCATGTGTTTGTTGTTTTAGTAACCGACAGAAATCATTTTGTTAATTATTTAGGTAAAAATAATATTCAAACATTAATTCATTATCCAATTCCACCTCATAAGCAAAATGCTTTAAAAACCTTTAATCATTTAGAATTACCAATTACAGAGCATATACATAAGAATTGCGTTAGTTTACCTATTAGTCCTATAATGACTGATGAAGAAGTTGATACAGTTATTTCTGTTATAAATAAATACATTGATTAGTTACTTTTTTTATGAATGATATAAAAAAGTCATACCAACATATAATGAAAGCAACTACTATATATGGTGGCGTTCAGGTATTTAATATTTTATTTTCAGTAATACGTTCTAAAGTAATTGTTCTAATTATAGGCCCAAAAGGTTTAGGAATTATTAGCTTATTACAAACCACATTAAATCTTGTTAATGGAATTACAAGTTTTGGGTTAGATAAAAGTTCTGTAAAAGATATAGCTTATGCAAATGAGACTGCTAATTCATTAAATGTTTCAGAAACAATAAGTGTTTTAAAGAAAATGGTTTGGTTTACGGCTTTGTTTGGAGCGTTTTTAATGATTATTACTTCATCGTTACTTAGCGAATTAGCTTTTAAAAATAAGGATTATACTTTAGCCATAATATGGATTTCTTTAGCACTAATATTTAGACAGTTAACTAGTGCAAATTTCGCTATTTTACAGGGATTTAGAAAACTTAAATACATTGCAAAAGCCAATCTTATTTCTAATTTTATTGGATTAATAATAAGTATTCCATTATATTATTTTTTTAAAATTGAAGCTATAGTACCAACAATAATTTTGACTTCATTTTTAAGTTATATAGTAGCAATTTATTTTTCAAAAAAAACACCTACTCAAACAATTAGAGTTACATTTAAAGAGGCTTTTGTTCAAGGAAAATCAATGACTCAATTAGGGTTTTCTATGTCCATTAGTACAATGTTAGGCTTACTTGGAATGTACTTGTTGCAAATTTATATTAGTAGTACTGGTGGTGTTAATCAAATTGGTTTATATATGGCTGGATATGTAATATTAAACACATATGTTGGGTTGATTTTTAATGCAATGAGCACAGATTATTATCCTAAACTAGCAGCTATAAATAACAATAATAAGAAGATGCAGTATGCAATGTATCAGCAAAGTTATATGTCTTTGCTAATATTGTTACCTATTGTTATTGCTTTTTTGTCGCTGACTCCATTCATTGTTAGAATATTGTATAGTGTAGAGTTTTTATCAATCATTCCACTTTTAAAATGGGGTATTTTAGGAATGATATTAAAGGCCGTTTCTTTTTCTATTGGATATATTATTATTGCAAAAGGAGATTCTAAAGTTTTTGTAAAAACAGCAATAATGTTTAATGTTTTACTTCTAGGTCTTAATGTTTTAGGATATTATTTGGGCGGTTTAGAAGGTTTAGGTATTAGCTTTTTAATATATTATATGATTCATTTAGTTGTAGTTTCTACTATTGTATTTTTAAGATATAAAATTTCTTTATACAAATCGTTTTATCATTTATTTTTATTAGCAATAACATTGTGTGTTTTAACCTTTTTAGTAACTTACCTTGCACCAGGAATATTACAAGTTTGTCTTTTTTTGATTCTAACATTGTTGGGTTTTTATATTTCCTATTATAAATTGAATCAAAAAATTAATATAAGAGCTTTTGTCTTTTCAATATTTAAAAGAAATAATGACTAAATATTTAAAAAATAACATAAAATTAATTTTAAAAAAAATTAAGCTTTTTATATCTGTTAATTGGTTTAAAACGTTGTTTTTTAATTTTAAAAAGTTTCCATTTAAAACAGCAATTCAATTACCAGTTTTTTTTTATGGCCCTGTTTCGTTTAAAGACATTTCAGGTAAAATAATAATAAAGGCGCCAATCAAAAAAGGAATGATTGGGTTTGGTCAGAGATTTGAAATGATAAAAAAGCATAAAGGTAATGCTGAGTTGAGATTATCAGGCACACTAGTTTTTAATGGTCATGCACATATTGGAAAAGATGTTTTTATCCATATTTCAAAAAATGCTTATTGTGAATTTGGTTTTATGGGCTGTTTAGCATCAGATGTTAAGTTAATATGTACCAATCGTATTGTTATAGGTAGTTGGGCTGGAATAGGTTTTGAGTCTCAGTTAATTGATTCGAATTTTCATCCTTATAAAGATTTAAAAACGAAAAAAGATTTACCAATATCTAAACCAATATATATAGGTAATAATAATTCGTTTTCTAATAGAGTCTCAATTATGGCAGGAACAATTACACCTAATAATTGTGTTGTCGCTTCTAACTCTGTCTGTAATAAAGACTATACTAATTATGGAGAATATATCTTATTAGGCGGAATTCCAGCAAAGTTACTTAAAGATAATTTTGCAAGAGATTGGGATATAGAGAAATCAAGCTTATTGAAGAGTAAGATTTTATGGCAAAATTATAACGATTTATTATAATTCTCTCTGTCGTTTAGCAGGATTCCCAAACCATAACTCATTGTCTGGTACATTTTTATTAATAAAAGAAAGCGCTCCAAGAACACTATTATTACCAACAGTTATACCATGTTGTAGTACGCAATTAGTGCCAATAAAAACATTCTCACCAACAGTTGCTCCACCTATTTGATTTATGCCTTGGTCTAAGTTATTAAACATAACTTTTGGACAGACATATGTGTTTTTACCAATTCTTGTGCCTCTAGCAATTATACTATCGTATCTAATAATTACATTGTCTTCAATTATGCAGTTTCCTGAAGAAGAAACTCTAGAGTCAATAACGCAGTTAGAACCAATTTTAGTGTTTTCTCGGAGTTCTACATAGTGCATAATTTTAGTATTATCTCCAATTATTACATTATCTTCAATCACGCAAAAATTCCCAATAGTTACGTTCTTTCCAATCTTTGCATTCTTTGAAATAACACTATTACTCATTCTGAAATCAATATTAATTAGTCCAAATATCTAAATATTTTTTTGCAATACTTATATAATTATGCTCTTTTTGTATAAAATCTTTAGCTTCTTTAGAAATAGATTTAATTTTGTTGGGATTTGTTATTAATTCATTTATTTTTTTCACTAAATAATTTGTGTTAGGTAACGCATTAATACAAACCTGGTCTTCTTTTAATTTATAGAATTCACGCCATTCTTTTTCTGCGCCTGTAAAAACTATTTTTCCTTTAGCCATAGCTTCTAAAGCATTGTAGCCTTGGTCGTAACTGTAAGTTTGATCCAATACAATATGTGCTTTGTTATAACTTTCTATGTAAGTTTTATAAGGTAAATCTTGAGCTTCAATAATTACAACTTTATCTAGATACGTTTGTTTTATTTTCACTAAAGCTTCAGAGAAATAAATATTGCCTTTTTTTATTTTAGAGGAAGAGTTTATACCATGGAAAATATAAATTTTATCTAAATCAGGAAGTGTTTCATTTTTAAATAAATCTGTGTTTATTGGATTAGGAATAAGTCCAAGATAATTTTTACAATCAATATATGCTCTATGGTAATCTATATCTGAGCAAATAACACCATTTGTATGTTCTTTAAAAAAAAGGTGTAAAGCTTTGTAAGAAGGAGATATATATTTTAAAGAAAAACTTGATCTTTCTTTTGTGGTTTCTTCGTTTAAAAAAGGGGTTAAAACAGAATATCCATTTTTAGGGTTTAAGAAATAAGAAATTGTTGTATAGTCCTCACCACAAGATAATAAATAAGCTTTTTTGTTTTGTTGAATTAGTTGTTTGTAAAGAGTTAAGCTTGTTTTGGGATCAAGGTATAATGCGTCTTCATTAATAAATTGGACCACATCAAAACCTTTTAAATTGGGTAAGATTTTTTTTAACTGGTATGCATATTCTTTTTTTATAAAATCAACTTTAAAGAATCTAATAAAATAAGAATTTAGTTTGTTTAAAATGTATGAAGACTTAACTCTAGAAGTCAATAAGAAATCACTTGGATATTGCTTTAATCCATCGCCAGAACTTATTAAAGTTACTTTATGGCCAAGTTTAATCAAACCTTCTTTTAAAGAATTGTGTAAACGGCTATATTCTCCGACTAATAAAATCTTCATTTATAAATTGTACATTTGTTTTCAAAGATAGATGTAATGACGCTTGATAACAAAAAAGATATCGAATTCGAGGTTTTAATAGCCACAATGAATCGAACATCATTAGATTTTTTGGAACAAATGTTTATTAATAATTCTGTTCAAGATTTTTCTATTTTAGTTATAAATCAAACTAATAAAGAATATCAATTAATCTCTAATAAGTCTAACATAAGAGTGATTAATTCTTATGAAAAGGGTATTTCTAATAGTCGGAATTTAGCTATAAAACACGCTAAAGGTAAGGTGGTTTTATTCGCAGATGATGATGTTGTTTATGAAAATAATTTTAAGAGTATTATTTTAAAGGCTCATAAAAACTATGTAAATGCTGCAATAATATCTTTTAAATTTATTGATTTTGATGGTAATCTTTTTAGAGACTATAAAAAAGAAATAGAGCATAAACATACCTCATCAACCATTGGACAAATAAATTCTGTGGTTATATCTGCTAAGTTAGAAAAGATTAAATTTTTATTTTTTGATGTAAACTTTGGATTAGGAGCTAATTTTGAAATTGGTGAAGAAAACTTATTTCTACAAGATGCTTTAAATAAAGGTTTAGATATTAGATTTGTACCAAAAGTAATTTTAAAACATCCTATTTTTAGTTCCGGTAAAGACGATGCAAATAATAAGTTGATTTTTGCAAGAGGTGCTTATTGTTATAAAAAATATGGCGGAATAGGTTATTTAAAAATAACACATTATATTTATTTAGTTTTTATAAAAGGTAAGATTTCTTTATCGGAATTTATACCTAAATTAAAGCAAGGTTTTAAAGGAATTAAAGCCTACAAAGAATTGAAATCTCAAATCAATGATTAATAATACCATAAAAGCGGCAAAGCTTATAAGTGTACCCAAAATAATAGATCCTGAAGGGCGAGGAAATTTATCTGTAATAGAAAAAAATATTGTTCCGTTTAAAATTAAACGTGTTTATTATTTATATGATGTGCCAAGTGGTGCTTATCGAGGTGGACATGCACATAAGCAAATTTTTGAGTATTTAGTTCCGTTAAGTGGTAGTTTTGATGTGATTTTAAAAGATGGCGATTCTAAAGAGAAAATTACGCTAAACAAACCTAATGAAGGTCTACTAATTGCACCAGGGATTTGGCGAGAGTTAGAAAATTTCACATCTGGAGCTGTTTGCTTAGTTTTAGCGTCTGAAGAGTTTGATGAAGCCGACTATGTTAGAGATTATAAAACATATTTAGCATTACGTTCTAGTTTCTAGCAATAAAACATAAATAGCTTAATCTATAAAGTTGTAGAAGTAAAATTGATGGTTTACTACCTGTTAGTTGTGTTCGCATAATGTTTTCAAATAGTTTATAAAACCATTTTCCAAGAAGAGTTAACTTCAATTTAGTTAGTCTGCTAAACCACTCTAGTAAATCATTGTCGTGTTTTATGTTAGGGTTTCTTTTGTATAATACTAATAGGGTTTTAGCTGCAGCTTCTTTTTTTACTAGATAATCTGCACTTTTTTCTAAGCCTAAATGATACACTTCATTGTTTAAATGTTTTACGCTAATCTTATTCTCTTTAAGTAATGCACCAAAGTAGTTATCTAATCCATAGCCATCTTTGAGATTAAAATTTAAAGAAAGAAATATGTCTTTCTTTATTAAAAAATTACCAGAAATAATAACTTTGTAGGGATTTCTATTTCTTATTAAGGCATCAGCCTGTTCTTTAGATTTTCCGTAATAATATCGTAATCTAAAATTCTTTTTTGGTAATGTGTTATAGTAGCTAAATCCTCCAAAAAAAGTATCGTATTTAGTCTTTATAGCATCAAAGTAAAATTGTATAAAATTACTATTTTTAGGTAAAACATCAGCGTCTAAAAAAAGCAACCATTTGTAGTTGGCTTTTTCTGCTAAAAAACGTCTAGCTTTTAATCTACCAAAATTCGTTTCAGCCTTTAAAAGTATTGTATTTTTTAATGTTTTAATTTTAATAGGTTTCGGACTAGCGTCGTCCAAAACAATAATTTCAAAGGTGTAGTTTTGTTGAAGTAATTGTAGATGTAATTCCTCTAATAGATTAGAAACATCATAACTGTAAGAAGGAATTAAGATTGAAATCATTTATAAAAATAAAATCTAAAAATACATTTTTTTTATAATAAACTAAGTACTTAATCGTTCAGATTAATAGATATCTTATTAACTTGCATTAAAATTATCTAAACTTGACAATAAAAGAAATATCAGAATATATTTATCAGCAATTAAAGTTGAATAAAGAGGTATTATCTAAACAGTATTTTCTGTCAAAACCTACTATTGGTTATTTTTATTTGGATAATGTTTTACCAAACGAAATAGCATTAAAGTGTGCTGAATTATTTCCCGATAAATCTAATATGCGTTTGTTGAAATCTATAAGAGAAAACAAGTATGTTTCTGCTCAAATGAATAAACATCATTCTATTTTAGAAACTGTGCTTTATGCATTTCAAGATCCAAAAGTCGTTAACGCAGTAAATGAGATTTGTGGGCTTAAATCACTTCAGCCAGATACTTCTTTATATGCTGGAGGATTATCTTTAATGAAAGAAAAGCAATTTCTTAATCCACATTTAGATAATTCTCATGATGCAGAACGACAGTTGTGGCGAGCTTTAAATTTACTCTATTATGTAACGCCAAATTGGGAAACTAATAATGGTGGACATCTAGAGTTATGGCCAAATGGAACAAAAAAAGAGCCAATTGTTATAGAAAGTAAATTTAATAGATTAGTAGTTATGGCTACGCATCAAAAATCATGGCATTCTGTTAGTCCTGTGTTATTAGATAAAAACAGATGTTGTATTTCTAATTATTATTTTAGTGAAGTGCCTTTGTTAAAAGATGATATTTTTCACGTAACTACATATAAAGGTAGACCAGAAGAACCTGTAAAAGATATTGTTTTAACTTTTGATGCTAAATTAAGAATGCTGGTTAGAAAATTTTTTAAAAAAGGAGTTAAAAAGAATCCACACATTTATAAAAAAGATAATTAACTCTTTTTTTGCACGACTTCAAAAATCCTATTATCATCGCACTTTAAAGTTTTGCTTGGATACTTTAAAAGGATTGCATAATCATGAGTAGCCATTAAAATAGTATTTCCATTTTTATTTAATTGTTGTAAAACCTCCATAACTTCAATACTGGTTTGTGGATCTAAATTCCCAGTAGGCTCATCTGCTATAATTAGTTCTGGGTGATTTAATAAAGCTCTTGCAATAGCAATACGTTGTTGTTCTCCTCCAGAAAGTTCATGTGGAAATTTAAAACTCTTACTTGCCATTCCAACTTTGTCTAAAACCTCAGTTATACGTTCGTTAATTTTGTTTTTGTCTTTCCAACCTGTAGCTTTGAGAACAAACATTAAGTTAGCATGAATTGTTCTGTCAGACAATAGTTTAAAATCTTGAAAAACAACACCTAGCTTTCTTCTTAAAAATGGTATTTGTTTTTCTTTTAAAGTATCTAAATCAAAATCTACAATTTGTCCACTACCTTTTTTTAGTGGTAAATCTGCGTAAAGTGTTTTCATAAAACTACTTTTCCCAGAGCCAGTTTTTCCAATAAGATAAACAAAATCACCTCTATTTACTTCAATATTTACATTAGAAAGAATAAGATTGTCTCCTTGAAAAATTGAAGCTTCCTGTAGTTTTAAGATCGTATTAGACATGGAAAAATTATGTTTTAGTTTTAGATGTTGTAAACTTAAAGATATTTGAGATAACTACATAAATAATTAAAGGTAAAAAAGGAACGCAAAAACGTGAATTATTTCCATAAGCTACTAAGGCTTGAGCTATAGATCCAACGATAACAATACTACTTATAAAAAAAGTATAACTAAATAAAATACTTTTATTTTTAATAAAAGTAAAAAGTGTTCTGGTAAATGAAAATAGAAACAGAATATTAAATAATACAACAATATAACCTAAGAAATTAAACCAAAGTAATCTATGGATGTAACTAAAACTTTTTTGTGTAAAGTTAGTTTTATTCAAGTATAAATGTGGTTTTCCCCAAAATAACAACCAAGATTTTCCAACTTGTTTAATATATTCTTTGGGGTGTTTTTTTATAAGTTTCTTAGATATGCTTCCTAATTTATTAGAAAGTTCTAGATCACTAAGGTTAGTTTCTCTTTTTAAATCCTTGTACGCAAACCAAACTACCATGGCATCTGCATCTAGGTTGGATTTAATTTTTAAAACAGAATCTCTATGTTTTACAATTAAGTTTCTAATTTTAGAATCCTTGTCTGGTGTTTTTTCAAAAAATGGAGTTGCAGTTTGAGCTAAATTAATTCCAAAATACTGTGTGTTTGTAAAGTAACCAATTTGCGATTTGTTAAACTGGTTCCATCCTATGTAAACAAAAAAACAAATAATAAAAGTTGTTAATGGTTTAGTGAGCTGTTTTTTGTTTTTCCAATTCTTTAAAATATAAAATAATAGAAATCCTAAAGGAATATATATAAACATTGGTTTTGTTAAATATATAAAGCTTAATAAAATTGCAAAAAAAACGTATTTTTTAAAAGAGGTTTTAACATCAAAAAGTTTAAACTTTACCATAAACCAAACTGAAACAACAATTAAGGTTGTGGTTAAACTTTCTGTTAATATTGCAGTTTCATAAAAAAGAATATGTGTAAATAGGTTATAGAATATTGTAGTCGAAAATGCCACAATTTTATTTGATAATAGTTTTACAAACTTATATAATAAATAAAGGTTAAGTAAGCCTAATAATAGCTGTAAAACTACTACATAAATAAGTTTGTTTTGTAAAACTGCAATCAAAATAGAATAGCCAGGTGTTCTTCTGCCTTTATACTGAGTTATGTCTAAGTCAGTAATTGTTTGTGCTAATCTAATGTAGTCTGTAGAATCTCCAGAAATTGTAACACCAAAGTAAGTGGATAAAAATAATAAACGTGTTATAAAACCAATAATCAATAAATAGATAAGTAGTTGCTTTTCGGATAGTCGATTTATAATTTTTAGCATTATCTAATTAATTTAAAGATATTAATTACGTTTTTAGTCTAAAACTTAATAAGTACTAACAATTATAACACTTTTCTAACGTTAAAAAAACAGGAATTAAATATATTTGGATTCTATTAAATTAATACATCTTATGCAATTAAAAAACGGGATCTTTTTTTTAGCACTTTTTATAACTGGGCAACTAATTTTTGCTCAGAAAACAGAGATTTACACACATCAAACTTCGGCTTTTAAAAAAGCAGAAGCACTCTATAGAGATAACCAATTTCAGTCTGCTCAAACGTTGTTTTCTCAAGTTATAGAGACTACGGAAGACGGAACTATAAGAAGTAATTGTGCTTTCTATATTGCCAATTGTGCAGTTCGTTTAAATCAGCAAAATGCAGATGTTTTAATGGAGGCTTTTGTAGAAGATTATCCAACAAGCACAAAGCGTAATGCAGCTTATTTAAATGTAGCAACTTATTATTTCGAAAATGGTAAATATGCTTACGCTGAAAAATGGTTTGACAAAGTAGACGAAACAGGTTTAACGAATAGTCAACACGATGCTTTTAATTTTGCCAAAGGTTATACGTCTTTTACAACTAAGAATTATAAAAATGCTCAAAAGTATTTGGCCAAAGTAGAGAACTCTCAGGAATACGGAAGTCAGGCAAAATATTATATCGGATTTATGGCTTATGATGGTGATGACTATGATAAAGCGAATACCTATTTTAATCAAGTAGGTGATAATGATAAATATGCTAAGAAGCTAAGTTATTATCAAGCAGATTTAAATTTTAAATTGGGAAAGTTTGAGAAAGCTATAGAATTAGCAAATCAACAAATAGATAAAAGTAGCGATGATGAAGTTTCAGAGCTAAATAAAATTATAGGAGAAAGTTATTTCAATTTAGAAAACTACAACGAAGCTTTACCTTATTTAAAAGAATATAAAGGGAAAAACGGAAAATGGTCGAATACGGATTATTATCAATTAGGTTATACATATTACAAAGAAAAACAGTTTGATAATGCCATTTCGGAATTCAATAAAATTATTACAGCGGATAATAGTGTTGCTCAAAATGCTTATTATCATTTAGGAGAAAGTTATGTAAGTGTTAGTAAAAAGCAAGAAGCCTTGAATGCATTTAAAATAGCTTCAGAAATGGATTACGATTTAAAAATTCAGGAAGATGCGGCATTAAATTATGCAAAACTAAGTTACGAAATTGGAAACCCATATCAATCGGTTCCGCAAGTTCTAACAACATTTTTAGGTTCGTACCCAAAAACAAATCATAAAGAAATTATAGAGGATTTATTAATTGATTCTTATATCACTTCTAAAAATTATCCTGAAGCTTTAAAAATTTTAAAAGGAAAAAATAGTTTTGAGAATAAAAAAGCATTTCAGAAAGTCGCTTTGTACAGAGGATTAGAATTGTATAACGAGAATAAATATACTGAAGCAAAAGACTTGTTTCAGAAGTCTTTAAAAGAGAATATTGAAGCTTTGTACTCTGCTAGAGCTACATTTTGGATTGCAGAAACAGATTATAATTTAACCGATTTTGAAGAGGCGCTAATTGGTTTTAAACAGTTTAAAGGTTTTAAAGAAGCCAATCAAACACCAGAATATTCAAATCTAAATTACAATTTAGCTTACACGTATTTTAAGTTGAAAAACTACACTAAATCTGCAGAGCATTTTAATTTATACGTAAATTCTATACCAGAAGATTTATCAAGGTTAAATGATGCTTATTTACGTTTAGCCGATGGTTATTTTGTAACTAGTCAATATTCTAATGCAATTTCTTCATATGAGTATGCTATTAAAGTTGGTGTGTTGGAAAAAGATTATGCAACATTCCAAAAAGCGATGTCTTATGGTTATTTAGGAGAAAATAAAACGAAAATTTCTGAATTAGAAGCTTTTATTTCAACATATAAAACCTCTAATCTACTAGACGATGCCTTGTATACTTTAGGAAATGCGTATATAAATGAAAACAAAACTCCAAAAGCAATGCAAGTTTACGATACTTTGGTTAACAACCAGAAGCAAAGCCCGTTAGTATCTAAAGCACTATTGCGTCAAGGATTAACCTATTATAATAAAAGTGAAAATCAAATAGCATTAACTAAATTTAAGTTGATTGCTAAAGATTTTCCAAATACAGCCGAAGCTAATCAAGCTGTCTCTACAGCACGGTTAATTTATATAGATTTAGGTAAGGTTAATGAATATGCTGCTTGGGTTAAAACTTTAGATTATGTAAAAGTAACTGATGTTGATATAGATAACGCAACATATCAATCTGCAGAAAAGCAATTTTTGGATAATAATAAGAAAGAAGCATTAAAGCAATTTAATGTGTATTTAAGCCAATTCTCAAAAGGGTTACACGCTTTAGAAGCTCATTTTTATTTAGCACAATTATATTACAAAGATAATTTAACAGAAAACGCAGCGCCACATTTTGAAGCTGTAATAAACGCATCAAGAAGTGAGTTCACAGAAGAATCTTTATTGCGTCTATCTCAAATTAATTTAGAAGCTAAAAATTGGAAAAAAGCTATTCCTATTTTAAAACGATTAGAAGCTGAAGCTAACTTCGCTCAAAATATTTTGTTTGCGCAATCTAATATTATGAAAGCTTTTTATGAGTTAGAAGATTACGTAAACGCAGAAGTTTATGCTAATAAAGTATTAGTAAATCCATCTATAGGCGACACTATTAAAAACGATGCAAAAATAATTATAGCGCGTTCGGCTATAAAAACAGGAGACAAAGAAAAGGCACAATCAGCCTATGCTGAAGTTCAAAAAACCGCGGCTGGAGAAACTGCTGCCGAAGCTCTATATTACGATGCGTATTTTAAAAACAAAGCTAAAAATTATGAAGCCTCTAATGTGGCAACACAAAAGTTGGCTGCAGAATATTCGTCTTATAAATTTTATGGCGCTAAAGGTTTAATTGTAATGGCAAAGAATTTTAATGCTTTAGGAGATGCATTTCAAGCAACTTATATTCTTGAAAGTGTTATTAAAAACTTTTCGGCATTCCCAGAAGTTGTGGAAGAAGCTCAAATTATTTTAAAAGAAATTAAAGAAGAAGAAGCTAAAACAAATTCATCTGTGATTCCAGAAGATTAAGCTTAATGTTATCCAAAATAATTCAATTAAAAAAGACTGAAATCTTAGATTTCAAATTATTTAAAATTATGCTAAAACTAAAAAAACATATAGTCTTATTTTTATTATTAACCGTAAGTATAGCATTTGCTCAAGAACGAGAACAAGATACTTTATCTACAGATGTCATAAATGTAGTTAAGCCATACACACCAACAATTTCTGATGCATTTAAAGTAAAACAAATTCCTTTATTAGATGATGATCAGACTACAAAAAAGAAACCGGTAGATTATAAAATATTTTCGTTTCCTGTAGCATCTACATTTACACCAGCAAAAGGAACAGCAGCAACTATTGATAAAGCTAAAAAAGAATCGTTTTATAGTAATTACGCGCATTTAGGTTTGGGATCTAACTTGTCGCTTTTAGCAGATTTGTATGTGAATCATAAATTAGGTCGCGACCAAAATGTTGGAGTTCATTTGTCTCATTTGTCATCTCAAAATGGTGTTAGTAATGCATTAACGGATACAAATTATTCAGACTCTAAGATTGACATTAATTATGCAAATAGAGGTAAAGACTTAAGTTATATTTTAAATGGTGGTTTTCAATATAAAACCAATAATTGGTATGGTTTGCAACCAGAGCTGTTTATGCAGAATACTGCAGACACATTAAATGTAAGTCAGTCTTATTCTAACGTTTACGTGTCTGGAAATTTAGATTTTACCGAAAGTCTTATAAAATCTACAGATGTTTTGTTTAGACGTTTTGGAGATAGTTATGGTTCAGGGGAAAATAGATTTAAAGCTAATGTAAAAGCAGATGTAGATGTTTTAGAGCATTCTATTGTGGCCCAAGTTTTTGTAGACTATTTAGGTGGAACATTTAATCAGAATTTTTATACAACAGAAGCTATAGGTTATGGGAATACACAATTTGGTATTGCGCCAACTTACGTGTTTACTCAAGATGATTTGGTTGTAAATATTGGGTTTAAAACGGTTATAGCTAACAATAAAGAATTAGGCAAAACTAAGTTTTATATTTATCCAAATGTAACCGCATCTTATAGGTTAGTTGATAAAGTAGTTTCTGCTTTTGCAGGATTACAAGGTAATTTAGATCAAAACAGTTATTTTGGTTTTTCTGAAATAAATCCATTTGTATCTCCAGATTTATTTATAGCACCAACGGATAAGCAGTTTAAGGCGTTTGGTGGGTTTAGAGGACAGTTATCTAGTACAATGAGTTACGAGGTTGGTGGAAGTTATACCACAGCAAAAGCGCAAGCTTTATTTGTAAATAACAATATTACTGCCATAACTAATCCGTACACATTTGGCAATTCATTTAATGTAGTTTACGATAATATGACAACAGTAGCTATTAACGGACAATTACAGGTAGATGTTAGTCAAGATTTCTCGCTTGGAGTTAAAGGAGTATATTATGGATACGACACAAAAGTTGAAGCCGAAGCCTGGAATTTACCAGATATAGAAGCTGCACTATTTTTAGATTATAAATTTACAGAAAAGATTTCTGCAGGAACAAGTTTGTTTTATGTTGGTCAACGAAAAGATCGTTTTCAACAAGAAAATGTATTACCAATAATTGCAGAGCAAACTTATGTTTTAGGAGCATATTTAGATGCTAATATTCGAGTTAATTATAAAATAAATGATCGTTTCTCTACATACCTAAAAGCACAGAATTTAGCTGGACAACAATATGAGAAATGGCAGAATACACCAGTCCAAGGAATAGAGATTTTAGGTGGTGCAACGTATAAATTTGACTTTTAAGGATAAAATACGCAACCTTTTAACATTTTTAGTATCTTATAAATGTATTAAAAGGTTCTGCCATAAATCTGTTAATACAAAACCTCAACGAATCCCAAACGTTGGGGTTTTTTTAAGATGTAAAAGCTAATAATTCTTCTTTTAAATTTAAATAAAACAAAAACTGTATTAATTGTTTTTGTCTTAAAGACTTAACTTAGCCAAATAATCAAAATGTTCGCCTTTTTGAATTAATTGACATTTTAAACCAACAGAAGTACAAGCAGTTAAAAGTGTATTAAAATCTAAGTAAAGCCACTTCATAGGAGCTTCTTTTTCGCCTTTATAACTTAAAAAGTAATCTAGTTCGCCATAATAAGTAGCATTGGTGTCTATCCAAAGTCCGCCATCTTCATCTTCGTACATATATTTTATGTCGCTAGAATCTATAAGGATTTGACCATTTTCATTTAAGAGTGTTTTTAAATGTTTTAAATAGTGAGTTGTATTATTTAAGGTTTGAAATATTCCTGTGCCATTCATTAATAATAAAATGGTGTCAAATGTTTCAGTTTCATCTAAAAGTGCTTTTTTTTCAGCATTTATAACACCTCTTTTTTTAGCAACTTCTATAGCGCCTTTAGAAATATCTATAGCCTTAACGATTTTGTTTTGTTCTTGTAAATACAAACTATGAGAGCCAGAACCACAACCAACATCTAAAATATTTCCTTTAGCTAATTCTAAAGCTTTTTTTTCCAGAATAGGCATTTCTTTGTACGTTCTAAATAAATAGGGAAGAGGTAAGTCATCTTCGTCAGAAATGTGTGTTGCTGTTTTTAAATCTTCGGTGTAATTCCCGTTGTAATAATCGAATAAAGCATTCCCGAAAAGGTCTTTCATAAAAAATAAATTATTTTAGCACTATGGAACAATTTTTAAACGGTTTACCAAAGCTTGCCAAAGATAAGCATACCGAAAATAAAACCTTTTTTAAAAAGCTTAAAAAGAAAGCGCCAAAGCAATTAGATTATCTAATGCAAGAGCTGCATGATAATGAGTTTAAAAAAACGGATTGTTTAGATTGTGCTAATTGTTGTAAAACTACAGGTCCATTATTTACAGATAAAGATGTAAAGCGAATTTCTAAACATTTTAGAATGAAAGAACAACAATTTGTAGATCAGTATTTACGTGTGGACGAAGAAAATGATTACGTTTTAAAATCTGTGCCTTGTACGTTTTTAGGAACAGATAATTATTGTTCTATTTATGATGTAAGACCAAAGGCTTGTGCCGAGTTTCCGCATACAGATAGAAAGAAGTTTCAGCAAATTTCTGAAATTACTTTAAAAAATATGCCTATTTGTCCAGCTGCTTTTAATATAGTTGAAGAATTGAAAAAACGATTAGCCTAGCTTTTATTAACGACTTTTTTTGATTTTATGTAATTACAAATAATTGGCTTTATTCTTTAGGTTGTAATTCTAGAAGTGTATTTTCTATTCTAGTATACTCGTCTGTTCCAACAAAAAAAGTTTTGTTGTGAGATTTAATTTTTATAGCATTTCCAATTTTTACATTATATAAAGTACCGTGAGGTGTAATACGTATTCCAATACCATAAGTTGCTGGTACTTTTATTTCTTCTATAGTACTGTAATCTATCTCGCTTAGTAATAATGAGCGTTTAATTAAACCTATGCCAAATTTAGCTTCAATTTTTTTATCGTCAATTGTTATAGTTAGCTTATAGAAGCTTAAAATAATAAGTAAAAATAGGCCTGTTAATCCTAAAACTGGAATTAATGGAATTGGATTTGAGCCAATTTGGAATAAGAAAAACCCTATTGTTATTATAGAGATTAAACCTAATGCAATATTTAATAAAACTCCAAATTCTGTCTTTTTATAATATGTCATAATTTTCTTTTTAAAGAAATGAGTATTAATCTAATCCTATATTATTTTTAATAATTTTTCGCGATTGTTTTTGTTTTGCTCATCTACAATTCTTATTTATAAATTCTTTAAATTTATTATAATCAACTTTTAATTTAGGGTCATTAATTATTGTTTTTGATTTTTCTAAATATTTATATACTTTTTCGCATTTTTGATGGCTATTAGCGTAGGTTACTGATAAATAAAAATCAGCGTAAGCAATCCAATATTCAGAATCACATATTTGTTTAAGTTTTATAAGAGTGTTTTCTGCGTTTTCAAAATCAGATGTTTTCCAGTAAGTTCGAGCTTCATTTATGTAAATTGGCCAGTATGTGTTGTCTAAAGATTTAGCTTTACTGAAACATTCGATAGCTTTTGTGTAGTTTTTAGTCGTAAACTCAATTAAGCCTAATTCATTAAGAGTTAGTGGACTATTTTCAATTTCTAAAGATTTATGAAATGATGTTTTTGCTAGTTCGTATTCTCCATTAAGAGAATAATCCCATCCATAATCGAATAATTCTTTAGCTTCTTTGTTTTTTATTATTTGCTTTATGTTTTCAGAAGGGTTAAACCTATTTAAGACTTGTTTTTGGTCATTCTTACAGCTTAAAAATAAAATTGAGAATAAAATTGCACTAAAAATTTTCATTTGGTTAAAGAGTTATGTTATTGCTAATTTAGAATTAAGTCTATTTATAAATTAAATATTTATCTCTAATCACTTTAAAATCATCCAAACTATTTTGCCAAGTTGCTTTAATCTCAGATGCGCTTAAACCAGATTCAATCTGTTGTTGTAATTGTGTTGTTCCTGCAAGTGTTGTAAAAAATCCATTTTTTAAAAAGAAGTTGTTTTTGTCTTCTGTTAATTTATACGCATTAAGTAAATAGCTTAGATTAATGCTTTTTAAACGGCTTTCTTTACTCAAATTAAAACCATAACAAACGTTGTTTTCGTGTTTTGGATATTTAGAACCTACATTTGGTTTTGGTGTAAAAGTAAAATCTGTTTTAGGTAAAAAAGGTGAGCCATAAATTTGAAACTGCATTTCCGTTCCTCTACCAAGACTTATATTAGTACCTTCTAAAAAGCATAAACTAGCATAAAGATTTATAGCTTTATCGTTTGGTAAATTTGGCGATGGTTTTATTGGCAAGCTGTAAGGGAAATCACGATTATAATAAGCCATTTTAATAACCGTTAAATCGCATTTAGCGTTATTTGTTAACCAGTTTTCGCCATTAATCATTTTTGCGTATTCGCCAATAGTCATTCCATGAAGTACAGGAATAGGATGCATTCCAATAAAACTTTGGTGTTCTAATTCTAAAGTTGGTCCATCTACAATATGTCCGTTAGGATTTGGTCTATCTAAAACAATTACTTTAATGTTGTTTTCTGCGCAAGCTTCCATAACATAATGTAAAGACGAAATATAGGTATAAAAACGTGCTCCAACATCTTGAATATCAAAAATAACAACATCTAAACCGCTTAGTTGTTCATTAGATGGTTTTTTGTTTTTTCCGTAAAGCGAAGTAATGTGTAAGCCAGTTTTAGTATCTACGCCATTTTTAATTAGTTCGCCAGCATCTACCTTTCCTCTAAATCCGTGTTCTGGAGCAAAAACTTTTTTTACGTCTACATTTAGACTTATTAAAGAATCTACTAAATGCGCGTAATTTTCTTCTTTGTAAATAACAGAGGTTTGGTTGGCAACAATTCCAACACGTTTTCCGTTAAGTAATGGTAAGTAATCGTAAATTCTATGTGCACCAAGAATAACAGATTTAGGTAATGTATCTTGCTTTTGCTCTGTTTTAATGGTTTTTTGGGTTTCCGAAACTTGGGGTTTAATCTTTTTTCCACAAGAAAATTGAAACAAAACCAATAATAAAAGAGTATTTTTGGGAAAAGAATTAAGTAATATCATAGTGAATCTGGAGTATTTTATAGCTAAACGCATTATAGACAAAAAGTCGTATAAAAGTAGTATATCAGCACCAATAATAAAAATTGGAATAGCAGCAATTGCTATTGGTATTATTGTAATGCTAATTGCTATAGCTACAGGTTTTGGTTTGCAACAGAAAATTCGTGATAAAGTAGTTGCCTTTAACGGGCATGTGGTTATTAAAAAATACGATAGTAATCAGTCTAATGATAGCGAATCTCCAATTTCTAACCAACAAGATTTTTATCCCGAATTTAAAGCCGTTTCAAGTGTAACGCATATTCAAGCTGTTGCAACAAAATCTGGAATTATTAGATTAGAAAACGATTTTGAATACGCTGTAATAAAAGGCGTTGGAGCAGATTACGATTGGAAATATTTTGAAGAGTTTTTAATAGAAGGCCAATTACCAGATTATACTAAAAAGCGAAACGAAGACGTTTTAATTTCTAATTATTTAGCGCAACGCCTAAATTTTAAAGTAGGCGATAAGTTTAATACTTATTTTTTAAAAGAAGATTTAAATAAGCCACCAAGTATAATTACTTATAATATAACAGGAATTTACGATTCAGGTTTTAAAGAATACGATCAGCTTTATGTTATTGGAGATATTAGACATATACAACGTTTAAATAAATGGGAAAAAGACCAAATTGGTAGTTTTGAAGTTTTTATAGACGATTATGATAGTTTAGAGGATACTTGGCGTGCTATTAGAGCAGAAACGTCATCTAGATTAAATGCTACAAGTGTAACACAAGCCAATCCTAAAATATTTGAATGGATTAGTATTTTTGACAGTAATACATACGGAATTATTGGTATAATGATAATTATTGCTGGTATAAATATGATAACAGCTTTGCTAGTTCTAATTTTAGAACGTACACAAATGATTGGGGTTTTAAAAGCCTTAGGCGCAAACAATACAAGTATTAGAAAAATATTTCTTTACAATGCTACCTACTTAATTTTAGTTGGTTTGTTTTGGGGAAACCTTATTGGGATCTCACTTTTACTAGCACAAAAATGTTTTGATTTAATTCCGTTAGATGCTTCTAGTTACTATGTAGAAACTGTTCCTGTATATTTAAACTTAGGTTATATTGTAGCCGTAAATATAGGAACCTTTGTAGTTTGTTTATTGATGCTTTTAATTCCATCTGTAATTATCTCAAAAATATCTCCAGTTAAGGCTATTAAGTTTGATTAGAACGTTTCTTTTAAGTATAAGAATTAAGTTGTTATTTTCCATATAAGTTTATCAACGTTCCATTTAAACTAAACGGAATTACAGATGTATGAGATTCATTTCTGTATATTTTCCAATTCATTTCAATATTTTCGTAGTTACTTTTTTTGAGATATAAACTAAACTTAATCATATTAGACACCATCATTGGGCTTTCATTTTCTCCTGTCGAAACAAATACTTTGGTTGGTTCAATATTCCAAGTTTTACTATTTGTAAATTTGTTTATAGCTGGCTCTAAAAATACTTCTTCGTTAAGTTGAAATGAAGGACTGTTTATTCCAAATCGGGTAAAGTGATTTTCGGAATTCAAAAAGCAGTATGCTGTAAACAAACCACCAAGAGAATGTCCTGAAATTCCTCTGTCAGAATTAGTTTTATAATGTTTCTCAATAAATGGGGTAATTTCCTTTTTTAAGCATTCTAAAAACTTAACTGCTCCGCCAGTTTTGATAACTCCTTTTTCTACATTAAACTTTTTTTCAATTCTTTTGTCAGTTATTGTATCACTATATGCTGTATAGTCATTAAATCTATTAATTTTAGATGTTATTCCATTTTCCTTATGACTAATTCCAACGAGAATCACATCTTCGATATTCTCAAAATCAATGTAAGATGATTCAAAATATCCAAATGTGCTTTTGCCATCCAAAACATAAAGCACAGGATATGATATGCTGTCCTGAATTGAATAATTTTTTGGAAAAGACATATGAATTAAATAATCTTTATTTGTAATCTCAGATTTAATGATATGGTCTGGTTTGAAAAAATCTCGTCCTTTTGGGTCTAGTTTTTGGCTAAATAAAGGGTTGCAAAAAATCAAAAATGTTATAAATAATAGATTTGGTAGTTTCAAAAAGTTCATTTGTTTAATTCAGAGTTTGTTGCTCACATTACGGCTAACGGTTAGTATATGGAAAGTAGGGCAGTTAATAAGCACTTACGTTCGGTTATAGATTTAGACATATTTTTTATTTTATTTTTATCTTTTCCTAAAATAAATATATAAAAATATGACGGACTTTGTAAATAAACGCAAGCCTTTGATTTGGTTCTTTTGCCCTATTTTTTATATACATTGTTGTGCTTTCGTACTTTCATTAAATAAACCTTATGTTTTTGCGCCATATGAACATTTCCAAGTTCATTTATCCTTTTTATAGATTTCAAATATCCTAATCTTGAATGACCTTCCACTAATTGAAACCTACTACTTATTTCACTCCAATTAGGTATTTCGCTATTAATCGAGTTCGTATCAAGAACTATGGGTGGTATTCTCCAAGTTCCGTTTGTAGCCCAAAATTCTATATCCTTGTCAATACAACAAAATTGATTTAATTCAGAGTAATTTCCTCTTAAATCAACATATTCTCTAAAATCTTCTATTACGTATAATTCATCAAGTTGTTGAAATTCAAATTCTATAAGTTCAAATCCAATAAATTCGTAATTCATCCAAGCATAATTCCTTATCGTCTGATGATTGCTGTGTAGTGGATGAATCCATTGTTCAAGTACTTCTTTTGGGAAATCTTTAAACTCAATTTTATTCTTTATTCGATCATAGTATTCATTAAACCATTCAAAATTTCCATTTGATTCTTCATTTGGTTTTAAATCTGACCAAGATTTATGAATTAAAATCATATAAGGTTGAAATGAGATTAAAATTGTGTGTATTAATTATTTTGTAGTAAACTTAATCCGGTTTCCGTTAACTAATATTGCTCCGTTTCTGATTTCATTTATTATTTGATATTCTTTATAGTGTTTTCCTTTGTCTTTGAATTTTTTTTTAATCACTTTACCACTTACAATTGATAAAATTTCTTCTATTAATTTATTAAAATCATTTATTGAATTTTCTAGGTTGTAATTTTCAAAATCTTTTTGGTTTCTCAATAGTCGAATTCTGCCATTTTCTAGTTCAGGTCTTGAAATTTCATAAACGTCAAACTTATGTTCTGAATCATCTTTAGTTGAAAAGAAATTCGTTGAATGTGCTCCAATTTTGTTTCTAATAATTATTAGATTGGTTTCCCCTAGTTTTTTTAAAAACTGCTTTTTATTAATTACTTTATGAATTTCGAGCAAGTTTACTACTGCTAATTTTTGCTGATAAGCAGCATTTAAAAGACCATATAATCTCAAATATCTTTCTCCAACGTCTCTATGTCTAGATGGTCCTTGTAAATCAAATTCCTTAAAAGATTTTTTAGCAAATTCAGTGTCGTCAATTACATAGAATGCATTTAGTAAAATATTCCATCCAAACCTTTTTTCAAAACAATAAAACTTTTTAACATCATCTCTAAATGTTTTCTCGCAATTTTCTCCATCCCATTTTAATGAGAAATCGCTTAAGATTTCCTTTTGAAGATTATTATATTTTTCAATGATAGTTTCCATTTTCGGTTTTCAGGTATGAAGCACAACGTGTTATATAGTAACTTTTATCATTGATATCCCGTAAATAATTCAGGATATAGTAATATTATTGTCACTGTTATCCCGTAAAGATAATTTTTTTATAGCGCTATCCAAAGAACTATTTATTTGTTGTAAATCACATTAAATTAAAAAATGTATAAATATAATGCCAGTTTGTAGCATTGTTTTAAATTTGCATACTTAAAATTACACTATGCAATACGCAGAAAATATACTAGGAACTATTGGAGATACACCTTTAGTGAAACTTAATACATTAACAAAAGACTTGCCTTGTTTGGTCTTATCTAAATACGAAACCTTTAACCCAGGAAACTCTGTAAAAGACAGAATGGCTTTGCAAATGATTGAAGATGCAGAAGCAGATGGACGTTTAAAACCTGGAGGAACTATTATAGAAGGAACTTCTGGTAATACAGGAATGGGTTTAGCTTTAGCCGCTATTGTTAAAGGTTACAAATGTATTTTTGTAATGGCAGATAAGCAGAGTAAAGAAAAAGTAGATATTATGCGTGCGCATGGTGCAGAGGTTGTGGTTTGCCCAACAGCTGTAGAACCAACAGATCCACGTAGTTATTATTCTGTGTCTAAACGTTTGTCAGAAGAAATACCAAATTCTTGGTATGTAAATCAATACGATAATCCAAGTAATGCAAAAGCACATTACCAAAGTACTGGTCCTGAAATCTGGAAACAAACCGACGGGAAGATTACGCATTTTGTTGTTGGTGTAGGAACTGGAGGAACTATTTCTGGTGTTGGAAAGTACTTAAAAGAACAAAATCCAGATATTAAAGTTTGGGGAATAGATACGTATGGTTCTGTGTTTAAAAAATTTCACGAAACTGGTATTTTTGATGAGAACGAAATCTATCCTTACGTAACCGAAGGGATTGGTGAAGATATTTTACCTAAAAATGTAGATTTTTCTATTATTGATGGTTTTGAGAAAGTAACAGATAAAGATGCTGCGGTTTATACGCAACGTTTAGCTAAAGAAGAAGGTATGTTTCTTGGAAATAGTGCAGGAGCAGCTATTAAAGGTGTTTTACAATTAAAAGAACATTTTACAAAAGATGATGTAGTTGTGGTACTTTTTCACGATCACGGAACGCGTTATGTTGGGAAAATGTTTAACGACGATTGGATGAGAGCTCAAGGTTATATTGAATAACCAACTATTATATTTAAAGCAAAACGCGATAAAATTTAATTTTTATCGCGTTTTTTTATGTGTTTAGTTTTAATATATAGCTTATTGATGCTATGTTTAGTTACATGTGTCAATGTCAAATCCTTCGCGTGATAATGTTGTGTTTATTTCACCATCATCATCAATTAAATCGACAACATTTCCATTACATCTAAAAGTTGGTGTTGTTCTAGAAAAATTACCAAAATTTAAGTCTATAACAAGTATTTCATTTTCATAATACCAATCGTTTGGGTTTGGTATAGCGCTATCAATATCTCCAAAAACGCCATCTGTTGCGTAAATAGTATGGCGTTTTTTTTCGGTTTCTGTTTCTGTGAAAACATACATTGTGTTGTCGAATCCTGATAGGTTCCAACGACCAATAATGGTGTTGTTATTGTTTGCAGTTGTATTTGCATCATCATCTGAAGAACAACTCATAATAGTTGTTAAAACAATTAGGGCTAAAAATAATTTTTTCATAATTTAGTTTTTTTAATTTAATCAAATATTAGAAAAACGATAATAAAATGTCTCACGTCTATACGTGAAAAACACAGAATCACTAATAAAAGTGAGGTAAAAGTGTTTTGTAAGCTAATTAAAGTTATTTTTCTTAAGTTAATAGAAACTTATGATTTTAAATGCTTTTTACAAAATCTAAAAATACTTTTTTGTGTAAATCAAGATCTAGATTAGGAGATAAAGAGGCGCGCACAATATAATCTTTGTCGCCTTCTTTTGTGGTTCCTTGTGTAGATGTTGCTGGAATAGTCCAATAGCAACCTTTTAATTGCCCGTAACTTACACAAAACTTACTTTCGTTAGGAATCTCGGTAATCATTAAATTAATTAACTTTAAATTTAAAGCTCTTTTGTAGGTTTCTCTTTCTTCGTCTGTGTTTCCTTTTGTTGGAAGATCTAATGAAAAAACAGATGGCGTAAACCCTTGTTTTGCTAATTCTTCTGAAACAAAATTAATTTTAGCTTCTGGCAATGTTTCGTTTATAAAGTTTACAAACTCGCGAGTGTTTTGATAAGCATCGCTAATTCGTTGAGTCATTGATGGTAATTGTTTTGCTAAAACTGCATATTGAAGACTTGTAGCTTCGTTATCACAAAGTATAAGATGTAATTCTATCTTTTCTATCAATGCTTTGGTTTTGTTGTTTCCTACACAGAAGCCAGCAGTACATTTTCCGCCACTTGGAAATTTAGAACCACTAGCAAACGAAATGGTTCTTACGTTTGAAAGTATATCGTCTTCACCTAAAAAATTAACATTAGGACAAAATGTTTGGTCTAATATAAAAACAGGATCTATAGCAATATTGCCATTTGCTGTTTTGCGTTCTTGACTTAAAACATCTTTTAATTGTAAAAGACCTGGGACTTCTACTCTTGGATTTGTTGGGATTTCGGCAATTATATAAGGAATAGCATCTTGTTTGGCAATTTCTGCTAAAATCGTATCAATACTTTGTACCATATCGTTATCGCCATCAACAGGTAAATCCATAACGTCAACATTATTAAGACAAGCAGCAACACGTCTTGCTTGATCGTTTGTTCCGCCATAACAATTTGGAGGCACTACAATTTTAATAGCTTTTCCATTATGATTTTCTACAGCATCGTGAATTAATCCCATTAAAATAGCGTACTGAATAGATAATCCGCTAGAAGCCACTAATGGTTTAGTGTTTGTATTTGTAATTGTATTAATTGAATTTAATACAGCTACTTTATCAGCTTCAATAGTGTTGTTATTTTTTATAGAAGTTTGATTAACTAAATGTTTTAAAGCCGCAAGTGCATTTGCTGGCGTTGTAGAAATAGTTTCTCTACGTCTTACGTGCTGAATATCTGAAATGTAATTGTTGTTCTGCTCGCCATTTACAACTAAAATACTTCCTAAATGCTGATGTAAACTGATAAAGAAATCAATATTAGGATTCATACTTACAGTACCAATTGAATCTTGCTCTGAAATATATATGGTGCTGCCATTAAAATTAGAAATAGCATCTGCGTTTTCAACGTTTTGTAATTCAAATTTGTAGCCATAAACGTTTTTTAAAACATCAGGATTAAAACAAGATGGTAATTTACCTGTATAACAAATTTGAGTGTTTTTGTTCTCTAATAAATTTGTTCTTAAAACAGCCAGAATTGGCATTGTTTGAGAGCCAAAACTAATTACGTTTTCTGGTTTTATGGCATATAAATTAGCAATTCCCCATTCTAAAATACAAGATAATGGATGACCTAATCTAATGTAATCGTAAGCAGTTGGTAATTTTTTTAAAGCTGAATTTTTAGAATTATTATTGTTAAACAACGTTTCAAACTGATCTAAAAACTCAACTTTAGCCAATTTTTCATTATAAATATCTAATCGATGCGTTGTTATACTCAACCAATCTGTTGGCATATTATTTAATACATCTTTTATATAATTAAGCACTTTGCTGTCTTTCATAACTACCTTATTTAACAAGGTTGCAAAGATACATTAATTAGATTTTTTTTGAAGTGTGGATTTAGGATTAGTTTGTTTGGTAATTTGAATGAGTTGGTAAGTTCCGTTTAACGATATTGTATAAATATGTTTTAATGTTTTAGATAAGGTTGTTCAACGAAGTTAGCCTAGAATTTTGAAAAAGTCAAGAATGTTTCCTAACTTTAAAAGATGCAAGAAGACGTGTTACATTACATTTGGCTGTATAAAAAGTTTGAGTTTATTAATCTAAAAACTACAAATAATTTAAATGTTGTAATTACTTCTATTGGACAGCACAACCATAATTCTGGACCCGATTTTTTTAATGCAAAATTGGAAATAGATAATCAGTTATGGGCTGGAAATGTAGAAATACACGTAAAATCTTCGGATTGGTATTTACATAAACACGAAACAGATAAGGCTTACGATAATGTAATACTTCATGTAGTTTGGGAACACGACACAGAAATTTTTAGAAAAGATAATACAGAAATTCCAACCTTAGAATTAAAGTCTATTGTAAATAAAGATTTCTATGCGCAATATTTAAACTTATACACTAATAAACAACAATGGATTAATTGTGAAAATGACTTTACATCAGTTACAGACTTTACATTTAAAAACTGGATAGAACGTTTGTATTTTGAAAGGTTGCAACGTAGGGCAGAATTAATTTCAACATTATTAGAACAATCTAAAAATAATTGGGAAGCAGTTTTGTTTCAGTTATTAGCTAAAAATTTTGGATTAAAAGTAAATGGAGATGTGTTTTTGGAACTGTCTAAAAGTATAGATTTTTCAGTAGTTAGAAAACAGCAACATAATATAACACAATTAGAGGCATTGTTTTTTGGACAAGCTAATTTGTTATCAGATGACGTTGAAGATGTTTACCACAAAACACTTCAAAAAGAATATCAGTTTTTAAAACAGAAATTTTGTTTAAAACCAATGCAAAGTCAGTTGCAGTTTTTTAGGTTAAGACCAGCAAATTTCCCAACCATTAGATTGTCTCAATTAGCAAATTTATTCGGAACGCAACATCAATTGTTTTCAAAATTAATGAAAGCTAAAACATTAAAAGAAATGTATTTGGTTTTAGATATTAGTGTTTCTAAGTTTTGGGAAACACATTATACGTTTTCTAAAACATCCAAGTTTCAAAAGAAAAGCTTATCTAAAACGTTTAAAGACTTATTAATTATAAATACTATTATTCCTTTAAAATATAGTTATACAAAATATCAAGGAAGTTTTAATGCTGAGCTTTTGTTAGAGGTAATTCAAGAAATTCCAATAGAAAATAATAGTATAGTAGCTAAATTTCAAACCATTAAAAAAATGTCTAAGACAGCATTGCAAAGTCAGTCGTTACTCGAACTTAAAACAAATTACTGCGATAAAAATAAATGTGTGCAATGCGCAATTGGTAATGCATTATTACAACAAAAATAGTATCTTGCGGTATGAATCTTGCGTACAGATTATTGCTTTATTTTCAAAAACGTGGTTATTATGTTTGCCAGCGAATTGCTGATAGGTTAGGTATACGCGCAAAAGTGGTAAGGACATCATTTATGTATCTAACTTTTGTAACTTTAGGTTTTGGTTTTGCATTATATTTATTTTTAGCTTTTTGGATGAGAATTAAAGACTTATTATACACTAAAAGAACTTCGGTATTCGATTTATAAATTATGCAAAGCCCAATTCAAATTATCTTTAGATCTAAAATGTATACAGCATTATTTTTGCTGTTTTTTTTATTATGTTTAGGAGTTGCTGGCTATGTAATTATTGCAGATTATACTTTTGTAGATGCAGTGTATATGACTGTAATAACTATAACCACTGTTGGGTTTGGAGAAGTTGTGCCTTTAACACCAGAAGCTAAGCTTTTTACAATAATACTTATTTTAACAAGTGTGGTTGTAGTAGGTTATGCATTAACAGTGATTACGGAAACTATTTTAAGTAAAAATAATTTAGAAGAATTAAAACAAAAGAAAATGCAAAAACAAATTGATGGATTTTCTAACCATATTATTATTTGTGGTTATGGTAGAAATGGAAAACAAGCTGCTACTAAATTATTAGCTCATAGCAAATCTTTTGTAATTATTGAAAAAAATAGAGCCATTATAGATAAATTTCAATCTGAAGAAATTCGTTTTATAGAAGGTAATGCTAATGAAGATGATGTTTTACTTCAAGCAGGAATAGAAAGAGCAAAAACATTAATTACAGCTTTGCCAGATGATGCAGATAATTTGTTTGTGGTACTTTCTGCAAGACAAATAAATAAAGACTTGCATATTGTTAGTCGTGCTTCTCAAGAAACATCTTATAAGAAATTAAAATTAGCAGGAGCAGATAATGTAATTATGCCAGATAGAATAGGTGGTGATCATATGGCGAGTTTAGTTGTTGTTCCAGATTTAATAGAGTTTATAGATAACTTATCTATTGTTGGAAAGTCGGATATTAATATTGAAGAAATTGAAGTTGAAAAACTTTATGATACTAATGATATTAGAACTATTAAAGACTTAGATTTAAGAAGTAAATCGGGTTGTACAGTTATTGGTTTTAAAGGAATTGATGGAGAATACATTGTAAATCCAGAAGCAGAAGTTAAATTAGTACCAAACTCTAAAATTATAGTTCTAGGTAGGCCAGAACAAATCCAAAAGTTAAATTCTATGTATAATTTAGATTAATACAACGTGTTTTAACAGTATAAGCTTTAGAATTAGGATTTTTTTTAGCATCTTGCTGCTTATTACCCAAAAAGAACCCAATCAATTTAAATTTAATACAATATTCTACTATGAAAAAAGGTGTTTTTATCCTTATGGCTTTTTTGTCTTTAACATTTTTAAATGCACAAGACTTAAATGTCACACATAATATCTCAGATACTTCTGATGAAATTAATACAGCTGTAATTACTTTAAATGTAACTGGAGGACAAGCGCCTTATCAATATTTTTGGTCAGAAAAAAGTGTTGACACTAAAACAACAGTAATAGAAAAAGCTACAGAAGGAAAAGAATACTCTGTAAAAGTAGTAGACGCAAATAACAAAACAAAAGAATTAACCTTTGAGGTTCCTACAAACTCATTTCCAGAAACACTAAGTGCATCTTTTGCGCCAGTAGTTAGTTTTATGGATAAATATTTCTTTTTTGACCCGTTTCACGCTATTGGTTTATACGATAACCGTGTAACAGATGATAATGGAGATGTGTTATTAAATCCAAATGGAACAGAAAAAACTATAAAATTACCTTTTATGGTTATTTGGCTAATTTTAGGAGCTATATTTTTTACTTTTAGATTTGGATTTATAAACTTTAGAGGACTTAGGCATTCATTTGATTTAATAAGAGGTAAATACGATGATCCTAATGCAGTTGGAGAAGTAACACATTTTCAAGCGCTAGCAACAGCAGTTTCTGGTACAGTAGGATTAGGTAATATTGCAGGTGTAGCGGTTGCAATTGCAACAGGTGGACCAGGTGCAACTTTTTGGTTGATTTTAGCTGGTTTATTAGGTATGTCTACAAAGTTTGTAGAATGTACTTTAGGAGTAAAATATAGAGTTTTAGAAGAAGATGGAACCATTTCTGGTGGTCCAATGGAATATCTTAAAAAAGGATTTGAAGAACGTGGTTTTAAAAATGTAGGTAAAGTACTATCTGCAGTTTATGCGTTTGTAATTATGTTAGCGGCTTTTGCTGCAGGCTCAATGTTTCAAGCTAATCAAGCAGCAGCACAATTATCTAGTGTAATTGGAGTTGGTGGTATTGCTAAAACTTTTATTGGAGTTGGTATTGCTGTTTTAGTTGGAGTTGTAATTGTTGGTGGTTTAAAAGGAATTGCTAAGGTAACGGATAAGGTTGTGCCTTCTATGGCAGGATTATACATACTAATGTGTTTAATTGTTATTGGAGCAAATATTACTGAGTTAGGAAATGCATTTTCATTAATTTTTAGTGGTGCTTTTGAAGCAGATGCTATGTATGGTGGGTTTTTAGGAGTTATGGTTTTAGGTTTCCAAAGAGCAGCATTCTCTAATGAAGCTGGTTTAGGTTCTGCATCTATTGCACATTCTGCAGCTAAAACAAAACATCCAGTATCTGAAGGTTTTGTGGCGTTATTAGAGCCATTTATTGATACAGTTGTTGTTTGTACTTTAACAGCTTTAGTGTTAATATTTACAGGGACTTATACAGGATACGAGGAAACAGGTTCTGCATTAACAGCAGTGGCTTTTGCAAAAGTAATCCCTGGAGCTAACATCTTTTTAACTATAGCTATTTTCTTATTTGCTTTTTCTACAATTTTAACTTGGTCTTATTATGGAGTTCAAGCTGCACAAAGTTTGTTTGGTGAAACTAAAATTGTAACTAATATATTTAAAGTAGTGTTTTTACTTACTGTAATCTTAGGAGCATCAATTGGTTTAGGAGCGGTAATTGATTTTGCAGATTATATGTTTTTAACTCTTGCAATACCTAACCTTCTGGGATTATATCTTATGAGTGGTAGTGTTGCTAAAGATTTAAAAGAGTATTATGCTAAGGTAAAATCTGGAGAGATAGCTAAAACAAAATAATGTTGTAACTTATGCTTAAATAAGTATAAGTTAAATGAATATATTTAAATCCCATATCGTGTTTTCAAAACAACAACGATATGGGATTTTCCTTTTGTTAATAGTTATTGCAATACTGCAAGGTTTTTATTTCTATATAATCAATCAAGAAGAAGGTTCTGTTGTTTTAACCAGAAATCAACTAGAGCAATTGCAGCGAATAGATTCGTTAAAACAAATAGCGTCAAAAGAAAAAAAATATAAAATTTATCCTTTTAATCCTAATTACATTAACGATTATAAAGGTTATCAATTAGGGATGTCTTTAGAAGAAATAGATAGATTATTAGCCTTTAGAAAGCAAAATAAATGGGTAAATTCCGCTAAAGACTTTCAGAAGGTAACCAATGTTTCAGATTCTTTGTTAGGTGTTATGTCTCCTTATTTTAAGTTTCCAGATTGGGTTACTAGTTCTAAAACTAAATCAAATTATCAAAATAATTATAAAAAGAAGACACTTAATATAGACATTAATAAGGCATCGGCAATAGAATTGCAAGCTATTTATGGTATAGGTGAATCCTTTTCTGAACGCATTATAACTTACAGAAATAAATTTGAAGGTGGATTTGCTTCTTTAGATGAATTGTATGCTATTTACGGTCTAACTGAAGAAACAATTACTCAAATTAAAACAGATTGTTTTATTGGAAATCCGCGTGCTATTTCAACTTTAAATATAAATACAGCAACAAGAAATGAATTGGTTAAAATTCCATTTATTGATTATGAAATAGCTTTTAACATTTTAGAATATAGAACACTACACGAAAAGTATTCTAGTTTAGATGAATTATTGCGAATTAATAATTTTCCTAACTCAAAAATCAAGATAATTAAATTATATTTACACTTAAATTAGAATATGCTAATCAAAGCATAAAATATTAAAAAACGTATTTTAATGAATTCATTATATTTTACTGAAGAACATCAGTTGTTTAGAGAAAGCTTAGCCGATTTTTTACAAAAAGAAGTAGTGCCGAATATTGATAAATGGGAAAAGTCAGGAACTATAGATCGTTTTATCTGGAAGAAATTTGGAGATATGGGTTTCTTTGGGATTAATTACCCAGAAGCTTATGGTGGATTAAATTTAGACTTGTTTTATACGGTTATTTTTCTTGAAGAATTACAAAAAATAAATTCTGGAGGATTTGCTGCTGCAATGTGGGCTCATGCTTATTTAGCAATGACACATTTAAACGCAGAAGGAGACGAACGTATTAAGCAAGATTATTTAGCGCCAAGTATTTTAGGAGATAAAATAGGTTGTTTGTGTATTACGGAACCTTTTGGAGGTAGTGATGTTGCAGGAATGCGTACAACAGCTGTTAAAAAAGGAGATAAATACGTCATAAATGGGTCTAAAACATTTATAACTAATGGTATTTATAGCGATTACTTAGTTGTTGCTGCTAAAACAAGTCCTGAATTAGGTAATAAAGGAATTAGCATCTTTTTAATAGACAGAGACACAAAAGGTGTTTCAGCTACAAAATTAGATAAATTAGGTTGGAGAGCTTCAGATACAGCAGAAATTGCTTTCGATAATGTTGAGATTCCTTTGGAAAACTTAATGGGAGAAGAGAATAAAGGATTTCCATATATAATGCAGCACTTTGCTTTAGAGCGTTTGATTATGGGAATTAATGCACATGCACGTTCAGAATTTGCAATAGATTATACTTTAAACTATATGTCGGAACGTGAAGCTTTTGGAAAAACTATTAATAAATTCCAGGCATTACGTCATAAAATGGTAGAACATGTTACAGATGTAGAGCATTGTAAACTATTTAATTATGCTACAATTGCTCGTTTAGATAAAGGAGAATATGTAGTTAAAGAAGCAACAATGTCTAAATTAAAATCAACTAAAGTAGCCGACGAAACTATTTATAGCTGTCTTCAAATGTTAGGTGGTTATGGTTATATTGAAGAATATCCATTAGCACGTTTGTTAAGAGATAGTAGATTAGGACCTATTGGTGGAGGAACATCAGAAATCCTTAAAGAGATTTTATCTAAAATGATTGTGGATAATAAAGATTATAAGCCAGCAGTTAAATAATTTATTTCATAAACTTATATCTAAAAACCTGTTCTTAATTGAATAGGTTTTTTTTTGTTTGAACTAAAATATAATAGCTAAAAATAACGTTAATCTATGTATTCCATTTAAAAGTTTTACTTTTATGGTCTGATTATTGTCTATAACCTATTTAGAACTAAAAACCACATTATGTTAAAGTCTTTAAAATACACAACTATTGCTTTAATCTTCGGGTTAATGCAACAAGTAAACGCGCAAGTAGAATTAAAAAATAAAGTAGTTGACTTTATGTCATTTGCTCCAATAGAAAACGCAAGTGTTTATGTGCAAAACACAACCATAGGATCTATTAGTAATTCAGATGGAAAATTTGTGTTGTTGGTACCACAAAAACACGAAAATGATACTTTAGTTATTTCTTCTATTGGGTTTAAAAGTTTTAAAGCGCCAGTCAAAGAATTCGATAATTCTACCGAAATTTTCTTAGAGGAAGATGTGGCTGAGTTAGATGAAATCGTCTTAATTGCTGAAAATAGACCAAAAACAGGAAGTGATATTGTATTGAGAGCTTTAAAGGAATTGCCAGAAACGTTACCAGATTCATCTTATTTACAAAAAGGTTTTGTACGTCATAAGGAACGTAATAAAAGAGAATTTAAATGGCTGGTTGAAAGTGCAATTACTTTATATGATGAGGGTTTTCAAAATGATCGAAGAAGTCCTTTAAAAATTCATGCAGATGAAGTTCGTAAAAGTTATGATTTAAGAGATGTAGATAGTTTATTAACTTATACATCTTACTTAAAAAATAACGGTAGAGGTAGAAATCTAAAAGCTAAGGATTTAGATAGATCTACAATCAAAACAAGTGAACTTGTAAAAGCTATTAAATGGAATGATACGCGTGTAAACGGAATGGAGAGTCTATTTAATGGTAAGTTGAATTTAATGAGAAACTCAGAAGCTTTTAGCGCTTTGTTTGATGAGGAATCGGTAACAAGAACACATCATTTTAAATTAGATACAGTTTTAGTAGAGAATGGACGTAAACTTTATAAGATTGAAATATCTAAAGGATTAGAATACATCGATTTAAAAACTAAAGGTATTTTTAATGGTGGATTTAATGCAAAAGGATGGATTTATATATACTGGGATAATTTCGCAGTAAAGAAAGTGGAGTATGAGTTAATTGCTGCGTCAGCTGCTCAAAAATCAAGAAGTAAAACATTGTTTGATACGTATACAAACCATAAGTTGGTTATGAGTTATATGGAGTATAATGATAGAATGTATTTAAATTATGTTTATTATGAAACGCCTAAGCTTGTTAATGTAGGTTCAGATGATAATAAAAACCGAACAGCAGAACAAGAGCAAATAGCTAAAGAGAATAGATACTATTATACAGTTCAAGAAATATTATTTACAGAGATATTGGAAGATAAAGTTGTAGTAAATAAAACTTTAAGTCAAGACTGGGATCCAGATATTTTTGCTATCAAGCCATACAATAAAGAGTTTTGGAAGAATTATAATGTTTTATTAGAAAGCGAAGAAGAAGAACAGTTAATTCAAGATTTAACACAAAGATCCTCATTGTATAAAAATTAAAGGATTTTCAAATTTAAAATTAAGCTGAAGTATATAGAAAGAAACTAAATACTTCAGTTTTTTTATTTCATATTAGGTTGTAAATTGTCTAAAAATAAAATAATGTCTATTAAATCGTTTTCGGATTACTTGTTGCTAGAGAAGAATTATTCTAAGCTAACCGTAAATGCCTATGTTAGAGATTTAGAATTTTTTAAATCGTTTTTGGAAGAAGTATATTCTGATTCAGATTTATCTAAAGTTAATTATGCACAAATCCGAAGCTGGATTGTTTCTATGGTAGAAAACGATATTAATCCTAAAAGTATTAACCGAAAAATTTCAGGACTAAATTCATACTTTAAATTTTTAATAAAAATTGAAGATATTTCTGATAATCCCTTGGCAAAACATAAAGTTTTAAAAACTGCAAAGAAGATTCAAGTTCCTTTTTCAGAAGAAGAAGTAGAAAATGTTATTAATAATGCGAATGGTCAAACTCCATTTAAATCTGTAAGAAATAAATTAATAGTGGAATTGTTTTATTCTACAGGAATACGTCGTGCAGAATTAATAAATATTAAATTAAATCATTTAGATTTAAATAATAAAACACTAAAAGTTATTGGTAAGCGAAATAAAGAACGAATTATTCCATTAATTCCCTCTGTTATTGAAACAATTTATATGTATGTTGAGAAAAGGAAAACTATTAATTTAGATAATCATTCTAAAGAATATCTATTTTTAACTCAAAAAGGAAAAAAAATATATGACACATTATTGTATCGATTAATAAATTCCTATTTCTCATTAGCTTCTACAAAAAAAAAGAAGAGTCCTCATATGTTAAGGCATTCCTTTGCTACACATTTATTAAATCAAGGAGCAGAGTTAAATGCAGTAAAAGAACTTTTGGGTCATTCAAGTTTAGCTTCAACTCAAGTTTATACACATAATAACATAAAGCAATTAACTAAAGTGTATAAAAATGCACATCCAAGAAGTAAGTACAAAAAGTAATTGTAGGTGTGTATTCTTATGTTTAATTTTAATTAAGTAAATGAAAGATTCAAAAAATAGAAGTTATTTAATATTTTTTTCTAAAAATCTTTTTAATAATGAAATTATTATATACATTTGCAGTCCGTTAGAAATAGCGAGTGCAGTTTAGTTTTTTAAATTTGTACAAAAGCCGATGTAGCTCAGCTGGCTAGAGCAGCTGATTTGTAATCAGCAGGT
>NZ_JBELDZ010000022.1:0-4718 GCF_042094015.1 Aurantibacter sp.
GTTTTATACTTTTTTAAACACGTCTAAAAAACTACCTTTAGGTTATGAATGAAGTTATTAAAGCGAATGTTTTTAATCTTAATAAATTAAAAAAGTTATTAAATTGTTTGTCAGAATTTGATTATCAAAACAATGGAATATTACCTTATAAATCTTCTATTGGTAATCATACAAGGCATATTTTAGATTTTTATGAATGTATAATAGAGTACGACAAGTTTATAGACTTAACTAAACGGAACAGAGATTGTTTATCTAATGTAAATATAGATTTTGCATTAAAGAGACTTTCATTTATAATTAGTTATCTGGAAAAACTACTATTAAATGAAGATTTAATTTTAGATGTTTATGATGATTTAGGATTTGGGAAAACTAAGATAAAATATACATATACTTCTTTGTTGGCTTATGTTAATAGTCACACAACTCATCATTATGCTAGTATAGGATATTTATTACATCAGATAAATCCTGAAAATAATTTTTTTGATGTTACTTTTGGGATTAATATAAATACTTTATCTAAATTTAAATGATAAATAAAGAAATTAATATTGCTTCCAACTTTATTAATAATACAGATAGAAATATTTTTCTCACAGGTAAAGCTGGTACAGGAAAAACTACTTTTTTACATAAATTAAAAGAAAGTTCTTTAAAAAGAATGGTTATTGTTGCACCCACCGGAGTTGCAGCAATTAATGCAAAAGGCGTTACTATTCATTCTTTTTTTCAAATGCCATTTGGTCCTATTATACCAAATCAGGAATTAGATAAATCGAGTTCATTTAATAGAAAATTTACTAAAACAAAAATTAATATAATTAAATCACTCGATTTATTAGTAATTGACGAGATTAGTATGGTTCGTGCTGATTTATTAGATGGAGTTGATAAAACATTGCGTCGTTTTAGAAATAAGAATTTAGTTTTTGGAGGTGTACAATTATTAATGATTGGAGATTTACAACAATTATCACCTGTGTTAAAGGATAATGATTGGAGTTTACTTAAACCATTCTATAGAAATGTATTTTTCTTTAGTAGTCATGCTTTTCTAAATTGTAATCCTATAACAGTAGAATTAAAACATATTTATAGACAAGCAAATCCAACATTTATTGAAATATTAAATGAAATTAGAACAAATAGTTTGACACAAGCTTCAGCGGATGAATTAAATAAAAGGTATAATCCAGATTTTGATTCTAAAGTTGAAGAAGGTTATATTTCATTAACAACTCATAATAATAAAGCAGAATTAACAAATCAATCAAAGTTAGAACTGCTTAAAGGTAAGTCAATAAAATATAAAGCATTAATAGAAGGTAAATTTCCAGAATCATCTTATCCTAATAAAGAAGAGTTAGTCCTTAAAGTTGGGGCTCAAGTTATGTTTGTTAAAAATGATAGCTCTCAAGATAAACGATATTTTAACGGGAAAATTGGTAAAGTTATTTCTTTAGAAAAAGACAAGGTTATTGTAAAATGCCCTGAAGATTCCGAATCAATTTCAACAACTTTAGAAACTTGGGAAAATATCACTTATAGTGTTAATTCTTCAACTAAAGAAATTAATGAAGAAAAAATAGGCTCGTTTACACAAATGCCTTTAAGGCTGGCTTGGTCTATAACTATTCATAAAAGTCAAGGTTTAACATTTGAAAAGGCTATTATAGATGCAGAAAATGCATTTGCTCATGGACAAACATATGTGGCTTTAAGTAGATGTAAAAATTTAGAAGGATTAGTCTTAAAATCTAAGATAACGTCCAATCAAATTATTACAGATTCTAATGTTATATCATTTAATCAACAAGCAGAAGAAAATCAACCAACAGAACAAGACTTAGAAAATTCAAAATCAGATTTTCAATTAAAATTAATTTCTGAAATATTCGATTTCTATTCATTTTTATATCCAGTCAATCGTCTTTTAGATATTTTTTATAAAAACAGAGACATAATAATTGGAGATATAGAACCAATTTTAATGAAAGCTAAAAATGGTATTACAAATTTGCTTAAAGTAGCAAATGGGTTTAAATTTCAATTAAAGGAATTAGCTTTAGATTCAAATGCTCCAGAAAATAACATTAACATCCAAGACCGATTTAAAAAAGCACTTAACTATTATAAAAACCAATTAAATGATTCTCTAGTAGAACCATTTAAAAATTTAAAATTCGAAACAGATAATAAAGCTATAGAACATGATTTAGAAATTCAATTAGATGCAATAGATGAATTTATTACAATTAAACAACTTTATTTTAATGCTTTTGATTCTGGGTTTGATGTTAAACATTTTCTTAAACTTAGAGCTAGAGCAGTTTTTTTAGCAAAAGAAAAACCTAAAAAAGCTAGAAAAAAAGTATTAGAAGGTACTTCTAATGTAGAATTAGCTGAAATACTTAGACAATTAAGAAACCAAATAGCAAAAGATAATAATTTAGTTCATTTTCAAGTTTTTACACAAAAAGCGTTATATGAAATGAGTGAGCTTTTACCAACTCATAAAAATGAGTTGGCTAATATTATAGATATGGGAAAAACCCGAATCGAAAAATATGGAACTCAAATTTTAAAAGCAATAAATGATTTTTGTTTTGAAAATAATATAGAAACATTTAAAGATGAAGAGCTATTTGAAGCAAAAAAAACTAAGCATAAAAAAGGAGATTCTAATTTATTGAGTTTAGAATTATATAAGTCTGGTAAATCCATTGATCAAATTGCTATGGAGCGCGAATTAAATCAAAATACTATTTTCGGTCATTTAGCTAAATTTATTCCTACAGGAGAAATTAAAATTACAGATTTGGTGCCAGATAATCATTATAAGGTATTATTAAAAGTTATTCCAAAACTTACCTTCGAAAATATATCTGATTTAAAACACCAGTTGGATGATAAATACTCTTATGGTGAAATTAAATTAGTTTTAGACGAGTTAAATAATATGTGAAAATTTATTCATTAAAAATAAAACAGGCTTCAAAATTATTTTTGAAGCCTGTTTTATATAGTTTTAAAAGAAATATTATCCTCTAATTAATCCTCTTGAAATTACAATTTTTTGAATTTCAGAAGTACCTTCATAAATTTGTGTGATTTTTGCATCACGCATTAAACGTTCTACATGATATTCTTTAACAAAACCATTTCCACCGTGAATTTGAACAGCTTCAACCGTATGTTCCATAGCTACTTTAGAAGCATATAACTTTGCCATAGCACTACTCATATCATAATTATTACCTTGGTCTTTATCCCAGGCAGCTTTCATAACCAACATACGTGCAGCTTCTATTTCGGTATACATATCTGCTAATTTAAAAGCAATAGCTTGATGATTACAAATTTCTGTACCAAAGGCTTTACGCTCTTTAGAATATTTTAAAGCTAATTCGTAAGCTCCAGAAGCAATACCTAAAGCTTGAGAAGCAATACCAATACGTCCACCAGATAAAGTTTTCATAGCAAATTTAAAACCAAATCCATCTTCACCAATTCTATTTTCTTTCGGCACTTTTACATCGTTAAATTGTAAAGTATGTGTATCACTACCACGTATTCCTAATTTATCTTCTTTTGGGCCTACAGAAAAACCTTCTGTACCTTTTTCTACAATAAAAGCATTAATACCTTTATGTCCTTTTTCTCTATCTGTTTGTGCAATAACTAAATAAACTCCAGCTCTTCCTCCACTTGTAATCCAGTTTTTTGTACCATTTATTACATAATGGTCACCTTTATCTATTGCTGTAGTTGCTTGAGATGTAGCATCACTACCAGCTTCTGGCTCACTTAAACAAAAAGCACCAACCATTTCTCCGCTAGCTAGTTTTGGTAAATACTTTTGTTTCTGTTCTTCAGTACCATAACCTTCAAGACCATAACAGACTAAAGAATTATTTACAGAAACAATAACCGAAGCAGAGGCATCTACTTTAGATAATTCTTCCATAATTAAAGTATAAGAAATAGCATCCATACCACTTCCGCCGTATTTAGGATCTACCATAATTCCCATAAAACCAAGATCTCCCATTTTTTTGACTAATTCGTCAGGGAACTCTTGTTTGTTGTCTCTTTCAATAACTCCAGGAAGTAATTCTGTTTTTGCAAATTCGCGAGCTGCGTCGCGAACCATAATGTGTTCTTCTGTTAGATTAAAGTCCATAGTGCTTATACGTTGATAATTCAATAATTTAAAGTAACAAATATACTTTTAAATTGTCATTTATTCAATAAGGATTTCTATTTTTACTCGGTATGGAACAAAAAAAATATAAGGTATTAGGAGTTATGTCTGGAACATCTTTAGATGGAATAGATTTAGCTTATATAAATTTTTCTAAAGATAATGTATGGAGTTATTCTATTGAGGAAACTGAAACTGTTTCATATTCAGAATTTTGGACATATAAGTTAACTCATTTAGTTGATTGTAATATTGAAGAATTAAAAGTGTTAGATAAGAATTACACTATTTACTTAGTTTCAATTATATCAGATTTTATTTCTAAACATAATCTAAAAGATATCGATGCTGTTTGTAGCCATGGACATACAGCTTTACACAAACCAGAAATAGGTTTAACCTATCAAATTGGTAATTTACCTCAATTAGCAATCTTACTAAATCAAAAAGTAGTTTGTGATTTTAGAATTCAAGATGTACAGCTTGGAGGACAAGGTGCACCATTAGT
>NZ_JBELDZ010000022.1:4818-35137 GCF_042094015.1 Aurantibacter sp.
ATTAGAAGATGTGTTACGTACTTTTGTAGAGCATATTTCATATCAAATCTCAATTAGTATCAAAGATTCTAAAGCAGTTTTATTTACTGGTGGCGGAGTTTACAATCTTTTTTTAATGAATAGAATTAAGTATTATTCCGATTCAGAAATAATTATACCAGAAACTAAATTAGTAGAGTTTAAAGAGGCTTTAATTTTTGGTTTTTTAGGTGTTTTAAAATTAGAGAATCAAGTTAATTGTTTAGCATCAGTAACAGGTGCAGCAAAAAATCACACTTCAGGAAAAATTTACTACCCAAGTATATAATTCAATATTAAAAACTTAATAATAAAAATGATACTTTCTAAGTATTTTGAAACGTTAGTTTTTTATATTTGTTAGCATATTTTTAAACTCAACCAAAATGACACAATTATAACTTTTCTGTTAATTATTTAGTGCAAACAATTTTTACAAATAACTTAATAGAATAAAAATGAAAGATTTACTTAAAATATACGAGAATAAAGAACCAGAAATAGTATTTAATTGGAAAGATAGAGAAACAGATGCTGAAGGTTGGACTGTTATAAATTCACTTCGCGGTGGAGCTGCTGGTGGAGGAACCAGAATGAGAAAAGGCTTAAATAAAAACGAAGTTTTGTCTTTAGCAAAAACAATGGAAGTTAAATTTACTGTTGCAGGACCAGCAATTGGTGGAGCAAAATCAGGAATTAATTTCGATCCAAACGATCCAAGAAAACGTGGTGTTTTAGAGCGTTGGTATAAAGCCGTTACACCATTGTTAAAACATTATTATGGAACAGGTGGAGATTTAAATGTTGATGCAGATAAAGATGTAATTCCAATTACAGAAAGTTGCGGTGTTTGGCATCCACAAGAAGGAATCTTTAATGGACACTTTAAACCTACAGAAGCAGATAAAATAAACAGAATAGGTCAATTACGTCAAGGTGTAATTAAAGTTATTGAAGATGAAAAATTCTCTCCAGACTTATCAAGAAAATATACAGTAGCAGATATGCTTACTGGTTATGGTGTGGCGGAAGCTGTAAAGCATTATTACAATATTTATGGAGGACAGATTCAAGGAAAAAGAGCAATTGTTCAAGGATTTGGAAACGTTGGGTCAGCAGCAGCTTATTATTTAACACAATTAGGAGCTAAAGTTGTTGGTATTATTGATCGTGATGGAGGATTAATAAAAGAAGAAGGTTTTTCTATGCAAGAAGTAACTGATTTATTCCTTAATAAAGACGGAAATAAATTAGTATCTGATGCAATGATTCCTTTTGATGAAATTAATGACAAAATTTGGAGTTTGCCAGCAGAGATTTTTGTTCCTGCTGCTGCTTCAAGATTAGTTTCTCAAGATCAAGTGCAACAAATGATAAATACTGGTTTAGAAGTTATTTCTCCTGGTGCAAATGTGCCATTTGCAGATAAAGAAATCTTTTTTGGACCAATAATGGAATATACTGATAATCATTTAAGTTTATTACCAGATTTTATTTCAAACTGTGGTATTGCTCGAGTTTTTGCTTATTTAATGGAAGCAAAAGTAGAGCTTCCAATGCAAGACCAAGCTATTTTTGATGATACTTCAAACATTATTAAAAAAGCATTACAGAATACGTTTAAAAAGAGTGCAGCTAAAACAAAAATCTGTTCTACAGCTTTTGAGATAGCATTAAAACAATTAGTTTAAACAATTATAATTAACACAATATACTATGTTAAATCAATTTTTAGGAAATAGTCCTAAGTGGTTCAAATTAACAATGATTGCTTTTTTAATAATCAATATTCCATTGTTTTTTATTAATCCAACCGTTTGTGCTTGGATATTTATTGGAGAATTTATTTTTTGTCTAGCAATGGCATTAAAGTGTTACCCATTACAGTCTGGTGGTTTGTTAGCTATAGAAGCTGTAGCATTAGGTTTAACAACACCAAAACATGCTTATAATGAAATTAGTGCAAATCTAGAAGTTGTTCTGCTGTTAGTGTTTATGGTAGCAGGAATTTACTTTATGAAACCTTTGTTAATGTTTATTTTTAGTAAAGTCTTTACTAAGATTAAATCTAAAACAGTTTTATCATTACTATTCGTGTTTTTAGCCGCAGTTTTATCAGCTTTTTTAGACGCATTAACAGTAACAGCAGTACTTATTAGTGTTACAGTTGGTTTTTATGGTGTGTATCATAAAATTCACTCTAACGCAACGGCAGATTATAACGACGACGACATTTTAGACAGTAAAGAATTGAGTGGAGAAACTTTAGAGAAGTTTCGTAGTTTCTTACGTAGCTTAATTATGCATGGTGTTGTAGGTACGGCTTTGGGTGGAGTTTGTACTTTAGTTGGTGAGCCACAAAACTTATTAATTGGTGAACGTTTAGGTTGGGACTTTGTTCAGTTTTTCTTGAAAATGGCACCAATAACATTACCAGTTCTAGGAGCAGGATTAATAACAACTGTTATTTTGGAACAAACTAAAATTTTTGGTTTTGGAGAAAAATTACCAGAAGTAGCAAGACAGATTATAGAAAAATATACCGAAGAAGAAGATGCAAAAAGAACAAATTCTCAAAAGAATGGGCTTTGGATTCAAGGTGTTTCTGCTATATTATTAATTGCAGGATTGGCTTTGCATATTGCGCCAGTAGGACTTATTGGATTAGCCCTAATAATTGTACAAACTGCTTTTATGGGAATTACAGATGAGCATTCTTTAGGAAAAGCATTCGAAGAAGCTTTACCGTTTACCGGTTTACTTGTTGTGTTTTTTGTAATTGTAGCAATGATACATGATCAGCATTTGTTTAAACCCATTATTGAATGGGCTTTATCTAAAGATCCAGCACAACAACCTGCAATTTTTTATTGTGCAAATGGAATTCTTTCAATGATAAGTGATAACGTTTTTGTTGCAACAGTTTATATAGGTGAAGTTCAGAAAGCATTTACAGATGGAACTATTACAAGAGAACAATATGAAAATTTAGCAATAGCAATTAATACAGGAACTAATTTACCAAGTGTTGCAACACCAAACGGACAAGCTGCATTTTTATTCTTATTAACATCATCTATAGCGCCATTAATTAATTTATCTTATGGTAAAATGGCAAAAATGGCATTTCCTTACACTATTGTTTTAGGTGGAATGGGATTAATTGGAATACTTTATTTCTTATAAAATACGATTTAAAAATAATAAGCGTTATACTATAAATACAATACATAAACTATGTTAAGTACTATTTTTCAAGACCAAGTTGTAGATCCTTCATCTGTAGTTTCAGATGGAGAACCTGTAGAAAAAACATTATCTGTAATAGAGTTAATTTTCTCTAGCGGATTAGCAGGACAATTAATTATTGCCTTATTGTTTTTATTGCTAATAATGGCGGTTTATATTTATTTTGAAAGGATTTTCGCTTTAAAAGAAGCTTCTAAGGTCGATTCAAATTTTATGAATCAGATTAAAGATTACGTTACTAATGGAAAAATAGAGTCTGCTCAAAACTTGTGTTCTACTGCAAATACGCCTGTTGCTCGTTTAGTTGGAAAAGGAATTTCTAGAATTGGGAAACCTTTAGCAGATATTAATACAGCTATTGAAAACGCCGGTAGATTAGAAGTCTATAATTTAGAGAAAAACGTAAGTGTTTTAGCAACAATTTCTGGAGCTGCACCAATGATTGGTTTCTTAGGAACCGTAGTTGGTATGATTTTATCAATTTTTGAAATTGCAAACTCTGGTGGATCTATAGATATTAAAACTTTAGCAGATGGGTTATATACAGCAATGACAACCACAGTAGCTGGTTTAATTGTAGGTATTGTAGCATACATTGCTTATAACCATTTGGTTGTAAAAACCGATAAAATGGTGTACCAAATGGAAGCAAATTCTTTAGAGTTTTTAGATTTATTAAACGAACCAAGTTAATATGCGATTAAGAGGAAGAAATAAAGTCACACCAGAATTCAATATGTCGTCTATGACGGATATTGTATTCCTTTTGTTGATCTTTTTTATGATAGCATCAACATTAGTTTCAGCGGAAGCTATAGACTTGTTATTACCAAAATCGTCTAGTAAAACAACGCAGACAAAAAGTATTTCGGTAAGTGTAGATAAAGATGTCAATTATTATATTGATATGAAAAAAGTATCTAAAGATAATTTAGAAACAGAATTATTAGCAAAGTTAGGGCCAGCTGAAGATCCAGTTATTACTATTCGTTCAGATCAAGATGTAGAAATGAAACACGTTGTTTTTATTATGGATATAGCTAATACCAATAAAATTAAATCAACTTTAGCAGTAAAGGCTAATTAAAATGGCTTAAAAATTGATTTGTATATAAATAAATTCATCTTATATGAAATATTTAGAAACAACCCACGAAAAAAAATCAGCACAAGTTACAGCGTTAATTACGTTAATACTTGTGCTTTTATTGTTTTTTGTAACGTCTCCACCATATACAGATCCACCAGAAGAATATGGAGTTGCCATAAATTTTGGTAACCCAAGCCAAATAGAAGACAATATTCCCGAAGATTTACCTTCAAGTCCGCAAGATTCTAATGCAGATGATGTAGCAGAAAATTTAGAACCAGAAGAGGTTATTGAAGAAGAAGTTGTGGAAGAAGAAGTTATTGAGGAGATTGTAGAAGAAGAAGTAAATGATAAAGCTGAAGCAGATCTTTTAGCCCAAGAGGCAGAAAATGCTATAAAAATCAAAGAAGCTAAAGAGAAAGCAGATAAAGAAGCCAAAGAACAAAAGGAAGCTAAAGAAAATGCTGCAAAAGCAAAATCGGATAAAGAAGCAAAAGAAAAAGCAGATGCATTAGCAGCAGCAGCAGCTGATAGAGCAGCCAAAGCAGCTGCGGCAAAAAAAGCAGCAGAAGGAGGAAATAGCAATGAGACAGTATCTTTTAATGCTGTAGAACGAGTGCCAGTTTATTCTGGTTGTACAGGTTCCAACGAAGCGCTTAAAAAATGTATGAGCGAAAAAATCAAAGCTTTTATTACTAATGAATTCGATAAAGAATTACCTGGAAATGTTGGATTAAGTGGAGTTCAAACTATATTAATTGCTTTTAAAATTAATCAAGAAGGAAAAGTGGTTAGTGTTAATGTTAGAGCAAAACATCCAAAGTTAGTTACAGAAGCAAAACGTGTAACTAATATGTTGCCAAGGTTTAAACCGGGAATGCAAAATGGAAAACCTGTAACAGTTCCATTTTCGCAAACTCTTAAAATCCAAACTGGAAAATAATAATTTTAGATTAGTACTATATTTCAATCCTTAGATAAAAATGTAGTTCTAGATTTATATATATGAAATACTTAAAAAATAAGCACGAAAAGAATTCAGCTAGAATTACAACTTTAATTATGTTGTTAATTATTTTGCTTTTATTCTTAGTTACATCACCACCATATATGGATCCACCAGAAGAATATGGTGTAGCGGTAAATTTTGGTAATTCTAATGTTGGTAGTGGAGATGTACAACCAAACGAACCTATTAAATCCGAAAATAATAATAGTCCAGAACCTTTTAAAGAGCCAACAAAAACAGATCCTGTAGAAGAGGTAAAGCCTGAAGAAACAAAACAAGAAGCAGCTGCTCAAAAAGTAGAGGATGTTTTAACTCAAGAAACTGAAGAAGCCATTGCTATAAAAAAACAAAAAGAAATAACAGACGCTAAAGCCAAAGCAGAATCTGACGCCAAGGCAAAAGCTAAGGCTGAAGCCGAAAAAATTGCTAAAGCAAAAGCAGAAGCAGCAGAAAAAAAACGTCAAGAAGAAGCCGCTAAAAAAGCAAAATTAGATGCTATGATGGGCGGGTTAAACGAATCTGATGGTACAACAAATGGAGGAGAAGGAGACGATGATAAAGCTGGAGATAAAGGTCAGTTAAATGGAAATCCTTATGCTTCAAGTTATTTTGGAGATAAAGGGACAGGAAATGGTGGCGTAGGTTACGGCTTAAACGGAAGAGGAAAACCTTCATTACAAGTTTTTAAACAAACTTGTAATGAAGCTGGTTTGGTTGTGGTTATGATTGAAGTTGACAGGAATGGTAAAGTGATTAAAGCTACTCCAGGTGTAAAAGGAACAGAAAACACAGCATCTTGTTTATTAGAACCAGCTAAAAGAATTGCTTTGTCTCATAAATGGAAATCAGATACTAATGCGCCAATTAGACAAATTGGTTTTGTTAGTGTTAATTTTAAATTAGGTCAATAATAATGACATATCAAGATACAGTTAATTGGATGTTTAATCAGCTTCCAATGTATCAGAAACAAGGGAAATCAGCTTATAAAAAAGATTTATCTAATACTATTCTTTTAGCTAATTATTTAGATAACCCACAAAGTAAGTTTAAATCTATTCACGTTGCTGGAACTAACGGTAAAGGATCTACAAGTCATATGCTAGCTTCTGTTTTACAAGAAGCAGGATATAAAGTTGGATTATATACATCACCACATTTAAAAGATTATCGCGAGCGTATTAAAATTAATGGCAAAGAAATTTCTAAGCAATTTGTTTTAGGTTTTATTAAAAAGCATCAAAAATTTTTTCAAGAAAATTCACTCTCCTTTTTTGAAATGACTGTTGGTTTAGCTTTTGATTATTTTTCAAAGAAAAAAGTAGATATTGCAATTATAGAAGTTGGTTTAGGTGGACGATTAGATTCTACAAATATTATAACTCCAGAAGTTTCTGTAATTACAAATATTGGGTTAGATCATACGCAGTTTTTAGGAAATACTTTAGAGTTAATTTCTAAAGAAAAAGGCGGAATTATAAAGCCAAAAATTCCAGTTGTAGTTAGCGAAACTCAAACTGATACAAAACCAGTTTTTATAGCATTAGCTGAAGAAAATAACTCTCAAATTATATTCGCAGACCAAGAAGATTTAATTAATTTCTCAACAGATTTATTAGGCAATTATCAAAACAAAAATAAACAAGCCGTTTATCAAGCAATTAAGTTACTAGATGATTCTTTTTCTATTTCAGAAAAGAATATAACAGAAGGATTAAATAATGTTGTGAAAAACACTAATGTTTTAGGTCGTTGGCAGGTTTTACAAAATACACCAAAAGTAATTTGTGATGCAGCTCATAATGCTGAAGGGTTAAAAACTACAATGCGTCAACTTCAAAAAGAATCCTATCAAAGCCTTCATATTGTATTTGGCGTTGTAAATGATAAAAATTTGTCAAGTATAGTTCAATATTTGCCTAAAGATGCATATTACTATTTTTGTGCACCAAATATTCAAAGAGCTATGTCTGTTTCAGAATTAAAAAATAAGATGTTAGCTTTTGGGTTAAACGGTGGAAAATATTCTTCAGTGCAAAAAGCTCTAAACGCATCAAAACTTTTAGCAAAAGACAACGATGTTATATACGTTGGCGGAAGTACTTTTGTAGTTGCTGAGGTTGTTTAGATATTTTTGTTAAGTTCTTGAATATTAAAACAATATAATTTATTTATTTTTATAATATATTTTAAAGAAAAGTATTAAAGTCAACTATTTTATTTTTTATTAAAAATAAGTCAAAAAAAAGTTTTGTACATTGAAATAAGGTCTTATATTTGCACTCGCAACGCATTTAGGGCGATTAGCTCAGTTGGTTCAGAGCACTTGGTTTACACCCAAGGGGTCAGGGGTTCGAATCCCTTATCGCCCACAATAAAAAGTCTTCATTTTAATGAAGACTTTTTTTATTAAATATACAGTTTTAATCTATTAGTGTTAGAATTCTTTCTAAAGCCATTCCTCTAGAGCCTTTTATTAAAATGGTTGAATTTTCTATATTAATATTTTTGAAATCAATTTTTAAATCTTCAAAAGATTTATATAATACTATCTTGTTAGAATTTAATTTGATTTTGTTGAAATTTGCACCAATCAGGTAAATTTTTTTTATATTTAGATTTAAAGCTTGCTCAGCAATGTTTTGATGTTCGTTTTCGGCTTCTAACCCTAGTTCAAACATATCACCGAGAAATACTATTTTAGAATCTCCAGATAGGTTGTTTAGGTTTTCTAAAGCAACCTGCATACTAGATGGGTTAGCGTTATATGCATCTAATATTATTTTTGTAGACCCATTATTAATTATTTGAGATCTATTATTAGTTGGAATATAGTTTTCTAAACCATTTTTAATGTCTTTAGTATTTACTTTAAAGTAATTTCCAATGCATATTGCTGCGCTAATATTGTAAAAGTTATATTGTCCTGTTAAATGTGTTTGAATAAATTCATCTTGGTAGCTAATTGACAATAATTCTTGGTTGTTATCAATTAAATTTATTTTTGTATCTGAAGTAGAAGCAGAAGATGTTCCAAAAGTGTATATATTAAACTTTTTTGTAAGTTCTATTTGTTTTTCATCATTTAAATTTACAAATGCTATTTTGTTATTATTTTTTAAATAATGGTATAGCTCTGATTTTCCCTTTATTACTCCTTCAATTCCTCCAAAACCTTCTAAATGAGCTTTTCCAAAGTTAGTAATATAACCAAAGTCTGGTTGTGCTATTTCACAAAGAAACTCAATTTCTTTTTTATGATTTGCACCCATTTCTACTATTCCTATTTCAGTGCTGGAATTCATTGAGAGAAGCGTTAAAGGAACTCCAATGTGATTGTTTAAATTCCCAACCGTAGCAATTGTATTAAATTTTTGACTTAACACAGCATTAATAAGCTCCTTGGTTGTTGTTTTTCCATTACTACCAGTTAATCCAATAATAGGTATATTCAAAAATTGTCTATGAAATTTTGCCAGTTTTTGTAATGCAGTCAATGAGTTTTCTACATGGAGATATCTGTGCTTATCGAAATCCTTTTCTATCCCTTCATCATCAATTACAACATATTTTGCTCCTTGTTTTAGTGCTTGATTTGCAAAACTATTTCCATTAAAGTTTTCTCCTTTTAAAGCGAAATAAATATCGTTAGTTTTTACTTTTCTTGTGTCAGTAGAAACATTATTGCATTCTTGGTAATGTTTATGTAACTCATCTATTGTCATAATAATTATTGTATAAAAAAAGTCCTAACAATTAAGTTAGGACTTTTTTTGTAAGCTATTGAATTTAGTTTTTTGTTTTCTTCTGTCCTTGTGATTTAGAACCAACTCTAGACATTGCACATCTAAAACCTATATAATCAGTTGCTTTGTTTTGTGGGTAATATCTACGCATAGCAGGATCTAACCAATATTCTCTATCTTTCCAAGAACCACCTTTATAGACTCTTACTTCGTCATTAATTAAAGATGTTCTTTTGTTATTTTTATCCCATTCTCTCACAACACCAGTTGAGTCATATTCAATGTTGTGTTTTGGAGAATTATACATTTTGTTTGTTGCAGTCTCTTTTTTCGAAGCATCAGCTTCTTCATCATCAAAACCTCCTTGATCATAAAACCTTGAAGATTGTGTATCTCCATCTCTAAAGTTTCTGTTATCTGCTCTGTCAAAGTTTGTTCTTAGATAAGTTTCATCTTCATCTACAGGAACTTGAGCAATTTCACCAGGTAAGTCTCTAGCAATTAATTTACCATCAGGTAAAGTATCATATACAACATCTTCTGTAGTTACAATCTTAACTGTACCATCTTCGTTTAAAGCATTTTTAGTATATACATTTCCTCTGTAGTAGTTAAAGTCGTTAAATTCATCATCAACAATAGGTCTGTAAACATCAGCAACCCACTCAGCAACATTTCCAGCCATATCGTATAATCCAAAATCATTTGGATCGTATGATCTTGTTGGAGCAGTAATATCGGCACCATCATCAGACCATCCAGCAATTCCACCATAATCTCCTTTACCTTGTTTAAAGTTAGCCATTTGATCTCCACGAACTTTACGGTTTCCTGCTCTTGTGTAAGCACCATCCCATGGGTATTTTTTACGACCTCTGTGAACGTTATAGCTTCTAACCTCAGACAATCCTAATGCAGCATATTCCCATTCTGTTTCAGATGGTAATCTGTATTGCGGAGATATTAAACCTGTTTCGCGAGTAGCAAAAACATTAATCTCTTCTCCATCTGCTGTTAATTGAGGTTTTCTTTTTCCTCCTTTAATTATTTCTTCATCTCCACCAAAAGTACTTGTTGGTGTATTTATGTATGTGTCTGTGCTAAAGTTAGAATCTGCAGTTGCTTCTAATTGACTTCCTTCTTTTAAATAGCCAGCTTCCTGTAATGCTTGCTCGTTTACACGATCTGTTCTCCAATCAGCATATTCTACAGCTTGTATCCAGCTTACACCAACAACAGGATATGATCCATAACCAGGGTGACGTAAATAATTATTTGTCATTACCTCATTATAACCTAATCTATTTCTCCAAACTAAAGTGTCTGGTACAACTCCATTGTAAATATTTGCGAAATTTTCTTCTTCTGGTGGATATACTTCTTCTATCCAATCTAAAAATTCTAAATACATTTTATTCGTTACCTCGGTTTCATCCATATAAAACGATTGAACGTGTTGCTGATTAGGTGTGTTGTTCCAATCGTGCATTACATCGTCCTGAACTTTTCCCATAGTAAAGGTTCCACCTTCTACGAATACAGTTCCTGGAGGTGTTTCTTGTTCCTTGAATTTAGTATTGTATTGAAAACCACCTTCTTTGGCATTAATTTTCCAACCAGTACCTTGAGAAACATTAGGGTCTTGTCCTCTTTTACATCCTAAAATTGCTAAAGCTGTAAAAGCAAAAAGTAGCAATTTTGTTGATAAAACGTTTTTCATATTCATAATTTTAAGTAGATAAAAGTCTCTATTTTGGTCACGCAATATAATAATTATTGATTGTAAAACAAGTTTTTTTACTTAATTAGTTCAAAAAAAATAAGATTAATTTTTGCTTATTTTTCCGATTAAGTGAGTCAACAAACAGATAAACGTATTTTTTTTGTTATTATTATTGTAAATTTGATTTTTATTTTAATAAAAAAAGCTAATTGCTAGTAATAATTTGTACAACAAAGCGTTTTGTAATTAATGAAAAAGAAAATTGTTTTTATATCCTTGTTTTGTGTTGCTCTTTGTTTTTCTCAAAATAAACGAATAGTTCTTAATTGGGATGGAGTAAAGTCTTACAACACGGATAGTTATAAGGTTGTTGTGCCTTATTTTTCAAACAAAAACAGTTTTGTTTATAGCTTAGAGGAAGGTGTTGTTTTTGTTGAAGAATGGGATTCTGGTACATATGTAAATCCTAATTCGTTAATTATAACCTCTCTTTCTTATGATAATATATCTTCTAGTGAATTGAAGGATGTAGATGTTTCTAATATAAAATCATCTATTAACGCAAAATTATTAAATGCTCAAAACCGTAACGATGTTAAAACAGTTTTTAAGTTTAATCCTATAATTAAATCTGAGGATGGTTTGTATAAGAAAGTTGTATCTATTTCAATTTCTTACTCAACTTCCAGTTCTTTTAAAAGTACAAATAATATACAGCAATCGGTTACAAACTCTTTACTAAACACTAATAAATGGTATAGGTTTTTTGTTGAGGAAACAGGTGTTTTTAAGTTGACTAAATCTTTCCTTAATGAAATTGGAATTAATACAAATGGAATAGATCCTAGAAATATTAAAATTTATGGAAGTGGTGGAGCAATGATTCCTTATATTAATGATCCTAGCTTTCCTATTGATCCGGCTGAAAATTCTATAAAAGTAGTAGGGGAAACAGATGGCGTATTCAATAATGAAGACTATATTCTTTTTTATGCTATTGGGCCAAAAGGGTTTAATCCAGATAGTAATTCTCATATAAATTCGTATAATGATAAAACCTATTATTATATAAATGTTAGTAATGGTCTAGGGAAACGTATTCAGCCATATATTCAGCCTGTAAGTCCAGCTATTGAAACAATAGATTCGTTTAAGGACTATAAGTTTCATGAATTAGACGAATATAGTCTTGCTTTTGTAGGAAGACGTTGGTTTGGAGATAAGTTTGATGAAGAAACAATTAAAGAATTCGATTTTTCTTTTCCTAATATAAGCTTTACAGAGCCAGTTAACCCTAGTGAAGACCCAATAAGAAAACCAGTAAGATTAAAAGTTATTGGAGCTTCAACATCTTCATCTTCAAGTAATCTAATTGTTCAAGCTAATGGAAATACTGAAAGTATTTTAAATTTAGCTGCAGTTCCATTATTTAACCCTACCTCTGTTGCAGAAAGTATTTATGATGCAAATATTCAAGTTAATAGTGATGATATTAATATAAGAATAGAGCATGATAAATTAGGTAACCCAAGTACTGAAGCGTATCTAGATTATATTGTGCTCGAAGCAGAAAGAGATTTAATATATATTGATGAGCAATTGTTTTTTAAGCCCTTTTCGGAAAATAATGTTACTGGTGTTGTAAATATAAGTTTGTCTAATGCAGAAAATATAAATGAAATTTGGGAGGTTTCAGATATATATAACATAAGTGCTGTTACATCTCCAGGGACCGAAATAGTGGTGTTTAAATCGACATTAGAAGCTAGTCAAGAGTTTGTGGCTTTAAGTTCAACAACATATAAAACGCCTTTGTCTGACAGTAATTCTTTAGTTCAAAACCAGGATTTGAAAGGGTCAATATTTTTAGATTCAAATCTTAATTTTCAAGATATTGATTATTTAATGTTAACTCCTCAATCTCATTTAGCGCAAGCAAACAGATTAGCAGAAATAAATAGAGAGGTTAATAATTTGTCTGTAAAAGTTGTAACTATTGAGTCTATTTACAATGAATTCAATACGGGTAATCCAGATATTGCTGCGATAAGGAATTTTGTTAAATATGTATACGATAATGCTAGCTCTCTAGATAAGAAGCTGAAATATTTATGCCTTTTTGGAGATACATCTTTTGATTATAAAGAGCGTATTTCTTCAAACTTATATAATTTCCCAACCTGGAATGCAGTAAGTAGTTTTAACTTAACAAGTTCTTTTATTTCTGATGATTTTTACGGTTTAATGGATTCTGGTGAAGGTGATTTTGAAATATCAGATCGGTTAGATATTGCAGTTGGTAGAATTATAGCAGATTCACCACAAAGAGCTGCTCAAATGGTAGATAAGGTTGAGGCTTACTATAAAGAAGCTGCTTTAGGTAATTGGAGGAACAATATCGTGATGGTTTCGGATGATGTAGATGCTGATTGGGAGGAAGAACTTCAACGAACTACCGATGAAATTGCTGATGCAATTTCATTATCAAACCCAGCTTTAAATGTTATTAAAATTCATACTGATGCTTATCAACAGGAATCTTCCTCAGGTGGGAATCGTTATCCATCAGTAAATACAGCTATAGCTAATGAGCTTGAAAAAGGAGCATTAATGATAAACTATTTCGGACATGGAGGAGAAGATGGTTTAGCTGCAGAGCGTATTTTCGATAAGAATAATGTTAATGATTTAAGAAATGTATGTAAGTATCACTGCTTTGTAACTGTAACTTGTGAGTATACTAAATTTGATAACCCATTGAGGGTAACTGCAGGAGAATTAGTTTTTTGGAACTCTCAAGGAGGAGCGATTCAATTAGTGTCAACTACTAGGCAAATCTTTATGCCAGTTGGAGTCGCTGTAAATAGAACGCTAGAAGAATATATGTTTGATACCGATGTGTTTGGTAATCATATTTCTGTTGCAGAAGCAGTAAGACTAACTAAAAATGACCCAAGTGTCTCTACTACACAGCAAAAATTATTAATGTTTTCAATTGGTGATCCAGCATTAAGATTAAGCTTTCCAAAACCTAATGTGGTTTTAACAACAGTGAATGATATTCCAATTGCTCAACAAACAGAGCCTCTACAATCTTTGGGTTACGCTAAATTACAAGGTTACTTAACAGATAGTCAAAATAATATTTTAACAAATTATAATGGTACTTTAACAACTACATTATTTGATAAAAATGTTTTAACGTCAACACTAGCTAACGACGGAACAATTTTCAATGGACAAGTTCATACTTTAGATTTTGAAAAATTAGGCCCAACAATTTATAGAGGTCAAGCAACAATTACTAATGGGCAATTTAGTTTTGACTTTATAGTGCCAAGAGATATTTCTATACCTGTAGGAACAGGTAAAGTAAGCTTTTACGCTCAGCAGTCGGGAAGTTTAGAGGATAAGTCAGGAGCTAGTACTGGAGAATTGTTAATAGGAGGAATTAATATAAACGCACCAGAAGATAGCACAGGTCCAGTTGTTAATTTATTTATGAATGATAAAGCATTTGTTTCTGGAGGGATTACAAGTTCAGAGCCTTTGTTAGTTGCTAATTTTGAAGATGAAAATGGAATAAACACCGCAAGTGGAATTGGACATGATATTACTGTTATTTTAGATGGAGATGAAGTTAATCCAATTGTTTTAAATGATTACTATCTTACAGAATTAGATGATTATACAAAAGGAAGTCTTGAATTTAAGTTTAGAGATTTAGAACCAGGACTGCATACGCTAACGTTAAAAGCATGGGATGTTTATAACAACTCAGCAACTTCAGAAATTCAGTTTAACGTCATAGATGAGAATAAATCTTTAGTTATAAATAATGTTTTAAATTACCCAAATCCATTTGTGAATTATACAGAATTTTGGTTTAGTCATAACAGTACAGAAGCATTAGATATTTTAGTTCAAATATTTACAATTTCCGGTAAATTGGTGAGAACTTTACAAGGACAGTCTAATGCATCTGGTTGTTGTGGAAGTAATTCAAGCTCTACTTCAAGAGATGTTATTTGGGATGGAAGAGATGATTTTGGAGAAAAAATAGGTAAAGGAACATATATTTATAAACTAAAAGTGCGTTCCAATACATTAAATAAAACAGTCGAAAAAATAGAGAAACTTGTAATCCTCTAATAAAGAATTATATTTGCTAAATAATTAAGAAAAATGAAGATTAAATATTTACTAGTGTTGCTATCAGTTTTTGCAGGAAAACTGTCTGCTCAAAATATTGTTACAGAAATTACACCTTTTAATGACTCAAGAGTTATAACAACTGGAGTACCGTTTTTGCTTATAGCCCCAGATGCTAGAGCAGCTGGTATGGGAGATATGGGAGTTGCAACAACTTCAGATGCGTTTTCTCAGCAATGGAATGCTTCTAAATATGCTTTTTCTACTACAAAATCTGGATTTGCTATGAGTTATACGCCATACTTAAGTAAGTTGGTAAATGATATTTTTTTAGGAAATATAACTTATTTTAATCGATTAAATGAAGGTAGTGCATTTGGTGTTAGTTTTAAATATTTTTCTCTAGGTGATATAGAATTTATAACTGAAGAACAAGCACAGCAAGCTAATGTTTTACCAATTATTCAAAGGCCTAATGAGTTAACTTTTGATGTGTCTTATTCGTTAAGATTAAGTGATAAATTTGCTATGGGAGTATCTATGAGGTATTTACGTTCAGATTTGAAATTAAATTTCGGAAATAATGATGCCGAAGCCGCTAGTACTTTTGGTGTAGATATATCAGGTTATTATCAAGGTGAAGAAAAAGCATTGGCAGATTTTAATGGACGCTGGAGAGGTGGTTTTGCAATTCAAAACTTAGGACCTAAGTTTAAATATGATGAAGGTGGGCAAGAAAATTTTCAACCAACAAATTTAAGATTAGGAGCAGGTTTTGATTTTATATTTGACCAACACAATAAATTAGGTGTTACTGCGGAATTTTCTAAGCTATTAGTTCCTACGCCTCCAGTTAGAGGAAACAAACAGGTTTGGGAAGAAATGGGAGATGGCGTAGATCCAAATAATCCAATTGATGAATATAACCCTTCAGAGGGTGATGTTGAAATAGAAAATGACAATAATTATATTATTTCAGGACAAGATAATGATGTAAACTTTATTTCGGGGATCTTTCAGTCTTTTGGAGATGCTCCAGGAGGTTTTAAAGAAGAGCTTCAAGAATTTACTTATGCTTTAGGTGCAGAATATTCTTATCAGGATTCTTTTATGTTTCGCCTAGGATATTTTAATGAACATGAAACAAAAGGAGCTCGTAAGTTTTTTGCTCTTGGAGCAGGTTTTAAGTATAATGTAATGAATATTGATTTGTCTTACTTGTTTTCATCATCTAAAGTACAAAGTCCTTTAGAGAATACACTTCGTTTTTCTTTAACCTTTAATATTGGAGCTGGACAATATTCTGAGTATTAAAAAATATATTATATTTAAAAAAGCTATTGCATTGTCAATAGCTTTTTTTTGCACTAATAATAGACTATGAAATTATTTAAAGTAGAAGCAGTTTTTGAAGAGTTTGATAATTTAAAGGGGCTACCTCTGGATATTCAAAACTTGTTTAAGCAAGCCGATTTGGTTAGGAAAAACGCTTACGCACCATATTCAAAATTTCTTGTAGGTTGTTCATTGTTATTAGATAATGGGGAAGTTGTTTCTGGAAGTAATCAAGAAAATGCTAGTTATCCTTCTGGGTTATGTGCTGAAAGAACTGCAATATATTTTGCAGGAGCGACTTATCCAAAAGCTAATATTGTGAAAATGGCAATAATTGCAGGTTCTACAAAGCAAATTACAGATACGCCAATTCCACCTTGTGGAGCATGTAGACAAACTATTTCAGAATATGAATTTAAACAAGAAAAACCAATAGAGATATATTTTAAAGGGGAAAAAGGTTCTGTTATTTATTCTAAATCTTTAGCTAATTTGTTGCCTCTTAGTTTTAATAAAAATGCACTTTAATAATTTTTTTAGGAAAATAAAAAGAATATTTTAATGAAATAATTAAAACGTATTATATTATGTACATATATAGTTTTTTCATTACTAACTAAAGTATTACTTTTGTAATCTCTGTAAAATAAATATAATCACCAATGCAAAAAGTAACTAAACAAACATACGTTAAATGGTATGAAGACATGTTATTCTGGAGGAAATTTGAAGATAAATTAGCTGCAGTCTATATTCAACAAAAAGTTAGAGGTTTTTTACACTTATATAATGGTCAAGAAGCGGTTTTAGCAGGAGCTTTACATGCAATGGATTTGACCAAAGATAAAATGATTACCGCGTACAGAAATCATGTACAACCAATTGGTATGGGTGTAGACCCTAAGCGTGTAATGGCAGAATTATATGGAAAAGCTACAGGGACTTCTCAAGGTTTAGGTGGTTCAATGCATATTTTTTCTAAAGAGCACCGTTTTTATGGTGGTCACGGAATTGTTGGAGGACAAATACCTTTAGGGGCCGGAATTGCATTTGGAGATAAATATCATAATGTCGATGGAGTTACTATTTGTTGTTTTGGAGATGGAGCAGCTAGACAAGGATCTCTACACGAAACATTTAATTTAGCAATGCTTTGGAAGTTGCCAGTAGTTTTTGTTTGTGAGAACAATGGTTATGCAATGGGAACCTCTGTGGAGCGTACTGCTAATCATACTGAAATATGGAAATTAGGATTAGGTTATGAAATGCCATGTGGACCAGTAGATGGAATGAATCCTATTAAAGTTGCTGAAGCTTTTGATGAAGCGCTAGCAAGAGCCAGAAAAGGTGACGGGCCAACATTTTTAGAAGTTAAAACATATCGTTATAGAGGTCATTCTATGTCTGATGCTCAGCATTATAGAACAAAAGATGAAGTAGCTGAATATAAAAAATTAGACCCTATTAAGCAGGTTAAAGATGTGATTTTAGAGAATAAATACTTAACAGAAGATGAAATTAAAGTTATCGATAAGCGAGTAAAGGACTTAGTTTTAGAATGTGAAAAGTTTGCTGAAGAATCGCCTTACCCAGAAAAGAGTGTAATGTATGATACTGTTTACGAGCAAGAGGATTATCCATTTATTGATCATAAAATATAAGTTATGGCTATAGTAATTAATATGCCAAGATTAAGCGACACTATGGAAGAAGGTACGGTTGCTGCTTGGTTAAAAAATGTTGGAGATAAAGTTGAAGAAGGTGATATTTTAGCTGAAATTGAAACTGATAAAGCTACAATGGAGTTTGAATCTTTTAACGAAGGTGTTTTGCTTCATATTGGTGTGCAAGAAGGTGAAACAACTAAGGTAGATCAACTTTTAGCAATTATAGGGGAAGATGGAGAAGATATTTCTGAGTTATTAAATGTAAGTTCAATAGAAACTAAAATTCAAGAACCTTCTTCTGATGAAATTAATAGTAATATTGTCGAGGATACGCCTATGTTAAATACTATTATACCAGAAGGTGTAACCGTTGTAACAATGCCTCGCCTTAGTGATACAATGGAAGAAGGTACAGTTGCTGCTTGGTTAAAACAAGTTGGTGATGAGGTCGAAGAAGGTGATATTTTAGCTGAAATAGAAACAGATAAAGCAACAATGGAATTTGAATCTTTTCAATCTGGTGCTTTATTATATGTCGGATTAAAAGAAGGTGAGTCTGCAAAAGTAGACGCACTTTTAGCAATTATTGGACCTAAAGGAACAGATGTTTCTGGAATTACTTCTGGTTTTACTATAGACAACTCTGAAACAGAATATAAAGTACAAAAAGAGTCTGTAAAAGAAGAAATAAAAATTGAAGAACCAAAAGAGGTTAAGGAAATATCAAAAAGTACGGAACGCATTTTTGTATCGCCTTTAGCAAAAAAAATAGCTAAAGAGAAAGGTGTTAATCTTTCAGGTATAAAAGGAACAGGTGAAAATGGACGTATAGTAAAACGAGATGTAGAAAACTATAAGCCAGAAATGGCTTCTGCTTCTGTTGGTAAATTTGTGCCAAAAGCTCAAGAAGACTTTGATGAGAAACCAAACTCTCAAATGCGTAAAGTTATAGCTAAACGTTTAGCGGAATCTAAATTTTCTGCTCCACATTATTATTTAAATGTTGAGTTTGATATGGAGAATGCAATAGCGTTTAGAGCTCAGTTTAACTCAATGCCAGAAACAAAAATATCTTATAATGATATGATTGTGAAGGCTTGTGCTTTAGCTTTAAAAAAGCATCCACAAGTAAACTCTCAATGGTTTTCCGATAAAATGAAACTAAATAATCATGTTCATATTGGTGTAGCTGTTGCTGTAGAAGACGGATTAGTTGTTCCTGTTGTTAAATTTGCAAATGAACAAAGTTTACCGCAAATTGGTTCATCTGTTAAGGATTTTGCAGGTAGAGCAAGAGTTAAGAAATTAACTCCAGCAGAAATGGAAGGAAGTACATTTACAATCTCAAACTTAGGTATGTTTGGTATAGAAAGTTTTACTTCTATTATTAATCAGCCTAACTCAGCAATACTTTCCGTTGGAGCAATTGTAGAAAAACCAATAGTTAAAAATGGAATGGTAATTCCTGGAAACACAATGAAATTAACTTTAGCTTGTGACCATAGAACAGTAGATGGTGCAACAGGAGCTCAGTTTTTACAAACATTAAAAGGATATATAGAAAATCCGGTTACTATGTTGTTGTAATAATAAGATTTGAAAATATTACAAAAAAAGGATGGTAGTTTTTAAACTACCATCCTTTTTTTATGAATTGATATAGCCGAAAAATCTAACCTTATAAGTTTTTATATGGACTTATAAAATTAGTTGGAGCTTCTGAAAATGTATAGCCTAAACTATCTAGTAAAGCACGTAAGCCTTCATAAGCATTATGAGTTGCATAATCAAAAGTTAGTCTACAGTTTTTAGTGTCTAAACTAATATTAGTAATACCTTTAATAGATTTTGCTTTTTTTAAAACATTAGCGCTAAGACTTTTATTATATGGTTTTTTTAAAAAAACAGTTTCCTTCATTGTAAAATAGCTTTGGGCTAAATTAGAAAGAATTAAAAATAAAAAAGATGATTTTTGTCAGTCAATAGATTAATTTGCTAAACCATCTACAATAGCTTGTAGTTTTGTTTTGTTATCTAATTTAATGCGTTTGCCTTTAATAGTTATTAAGCTTTCCTTGTTTAATTTAGAAAGTGCTCTAATACAAGCCTCTTTTGCAGTTCCAACAATTCCAGCAATATCTTCTCTTGTAAAAACCATTCCAATAAAGCCTTCATCATCAATATTAAAAGTGTCTTCTAGGTATAGAAGTAATTCCGAGATTCGCTGACGAACATTTTTTTGAGCCATATTCACAATTATGTTATCGGCTATTTTTAGATCTGTAGCCATTTGTAATAAAAGCTCTTTTGTGAAATTAGGATTGGTATTAACAGATTCTGCTAATTCTGTTTTAGGGATAAAGCAAACTTCCATATCGTTTAGTGCTATAGCACTAAGATTTGTAGACTCTTCTGAGATTACTGAGCGTTGACCTAAAACTTCACCTTTAGTGGCTATTTTAATAATTTGATCTTTACCGTTATCACTCATTTTAGAAAGTTTAGAAACCCCATTTCTAACACAAAAAACACCATTTAATTTTTCGCCTTCTTCAAAAAGAAAATCACCTTTTTTTATGTTTTTTGAAATTTTAGTGTCAGAAATACGTTTTAATTCATTTTTATCTAAAGCTTTTAGAGCGTTTAGTTGTCTAATAATACAGTTTTCACAACGAGATTCCATTTTATAGTGTCTTAAGATTACAAATTTAAGTTTTATTCTTAACACTTATAAAGTTCTTCAATTTGTTTTGTTTTTTTTATGATAATTATCATCTTTTATAGATTTTGTTTGCAAGTACTTTGTAGTGTAAATAATTATGTGAATTTAAGTTTATGGAGATTTGTTTCCATTGTGGAGATACTTGTAATAATGGCGTTGTTATACATAACGAAAAAACGTTTTGTTGCAATGGTTGTAAAACTGTTTACGATATTTTACACGATAATAATTTAGATTATTATTACGAGTTAGAACAAGTGCCTGGAATTACACCAAATGTAATAAATGGTAAGTTTGATTATTTAGATAACGACATTATAATTAAAGAACTTTTAGACTTCAATGAAGGTAATACACAAATAGCCTCTTTTTTAATACCTGTTATTCATTGTAGTTCTTGTATTTGGATTTTAGAGAATTTAAATAGGTTAAACCCAAATATTCTAACATCTCAAGTTGATTTTCCAAAAAAAACAGTTAGAATTAGTTATTCGACTAAAGAAATCAGCTTAAAAGATGTGGTTGTTTTATTAACTAAGTTAGGTTATGAGCCATATATTTCTCTAAATGATATAAAAAAAGATACTAAAACTAAAGATAGAAGTTTAATCTATAAATTAGGTGTAGCTGGGTTTGCTTTTGGTAATATTATGTTTTTATCTTTTCCTGAATATTTTGAAGTAAACGAGTTTTGGTTAAACCAATTTAAACATATATTTAGATGGTTAATGTTAGCGTTTTCTTTACCTGTTGTTTTTTATTCTGCTCAGGATTATTTTAAATCTGCCTATAAAAGTTTGCAGTCTAAATTCTTAAATATTGATGTTCCAATTGCTTTAGGAGTTTCTGTGTTGTTTCTTAGGTCTGTACTGGAAGTTGTTTTAAACCTTGGGACTGGGTTTTTTGATAGCCTTTCAGGATTAGTTTTCTTTTTGTTATTAGGTAAGTTTTTTCAGCAGAAAACATATAACTACTTATCTTTTGAACGCGATTATAAATCGTATTTCCCAATAGCAGTTACTAAATTAGATACCGAAAATCTTATAGACGAATTGCAAACTAAAGTTTATGATTTAGTTCCAAATGATTTTATTTTAATTAGAAACGAAGAGCTTATTCCTGTAGATGGCATTCTAAAAAAAGGAAGTGCTTTTATAGATTATAGCTTTGTTACTGGCGAAGCTAAATTAGTAGAAAAGACAATTGGAGATGAGATTTTTGCCGGAGGAAAACATTCAGGAACACCAATTGTAATTTTGGTAACAAAATCTGTAAAACAAAGTTATTTAACCCAACTTTGGAATAATGATATTTTTAAAACTTCTACACAAAATATATTTCAATCGCTTACAGATAAAATTAGCCAAAGATTTACAAAAACCTTGTTGTTTATAGCTGTTTTATCTGCAGTAACTTGGATTTTTATAGATATATCAAAATCTTTAAATGTATTTACAGCAGTTTTAATTGTAGCGTGTCCTTGCGCATTAGCTTTGGCAGCACCATTCACGTTGGGTAATTTATTGCGTATTTTAGGAATGAATAAATTATATCTTAAAAAAGCAGAAGTTATTGAGCAATTGGCAGGAATAGACGCTATTGTATTCGATAAAACAGGAACGCTAACAACAAATGCTTTACATACTATTTCTTATAAAGGTGAATTGTTTTCGGACGAAGAAAATAATCAATTAAAAAATGTATTAAGAGCTTCAAATCATCCGTTAAGTCGTGCGTTGTTTCATCATATTAAAAGCGATGTATGTTTTAATATTACTAATTATTCAGAAGATGTTGGTAAAGGAATAAGTGCCAATATTAATAATAAAACAATAAAGATAGGACGATTTGATTTTGTTACTTCAGAAAGTAAATCTAATACTAAGTCTGAATTTAATCAGCTTCAAACAACTGTTCATGTTTCTATAAACGAAAAGTACAAAGGTTATTATGCGTTTAAAAATGAATATAGAAAAGGATTTGATAATTTACTGAAGCAACTATCAAAAAATTATCAATTGATTATCCTTTCAGGAGATAATTCAGGTGAAGCCAATTATTTATCAAAAGTTTTGCCCACTGATGTACAATTAGTTTTTAATCAAAATCCGGATGATAAATTGGAGTATGTAAAAACACTACAAGATAAGAATAAAAAAGTATTAATGATTGGTGATGGGTTAAACGACGCTGGAGCATTAGCTCAAAGTAACGTTGGTATATCTATATCAGAAAACATTAATGTGTTTTCTCCTGCGTGTGATGGTATTTTGGATGCTTCTATGTTTAAAAATATACCTGAGTTTCTCCAGGTGTCTAAAAAAGGTGTAAAAATTATTAAGTACGCATTCTTTTTCTCTTTGTTTTATAATCTAATAGGTTTAGGTTTTGCAATTACTGGTTATTTAAAACCAGTTGTTGCTGCTATTTTAATGCCGTTAAGTTCCATTTCAATTGTATTTTTCACCACCATTTCAACTTATTTTATTGGGAAACAAATTATGAAAAATTCTTATCAAAGCTGATAAATGTCATCTTTTAAAATAGTCTTATAAGTTAATTTTACAATCTAATATTATTTTAGGTATGACTATAATTTATTTACTCTTAACAATTAGCGTACTAGTGGCTTTAGCTTTTTTTTTAGCATTTATAGTTTCTGTAAAAAGTGGTCAGTATGATGATGTCTATACTCCATCGGTTCGTATGCTTTTTGATGATGAGTTGGTAAAATCAAAAATACCTAAAACTAAAATAGAGTCAACTAAGAAAATTAAAACTAACAATCACAATTAAATATTTATATGGAAGTACAACAATTTTATTACGATAATAAAATCGTTCGAAAATTCATTGTAGCAACAATGTTTTGGGGAATAGTGGGAATGAGTGTTGGGTTATTATTAGCCTTTATGTTTTTGTTTCCTAATGTTACAGATGGCATTTCTTGGTTAAGTTTTGGTAGACTACGACCATTGCATACTAATGCTGTAATTTTTGCATTTGTTGGTAATGCTATTTTTGCAGGAGTTTATTATTCTTCTCAGCGATTGCTTAAAGCAAGAATGTGGAAAGATTGGTTAAGTAACTTAAATTTTTGGGGCTGGCAAGCCATAATAGTTGGTGCGGCAATTACATTGCCTTTGGGATATACGTCTTCTAAAGAGTACGCAGAATTAGAATGGCCTTTTGATATTGCTATTGCTTTAATCTGGGTTGCTTTTGGAGCCAATTTAATAGGGACAATCTTAAAGAGAAGACAGCGTCATTTATATGTAGCTATATGGTTTTATTTAGGAACTTTTGTAACTGTTGCAGTTTTACATATTGTAAATAGTATGGCTATACCTGTTGGAGCTTTAAAAAGTTATTCCGTTTATGCAGGAGTTCAAGATGCTTTGGTACAATGGTGGTATGGACATAATGCGGTAGCGTTTTTCTTAACAACTCCTTTTTTAGGTTTAATGTACTATTTTGTGCCTAAAGCAGCCAATAGACCAGTTTATTCTTATAGATTATCTATTGTGCACTTTTGGTCGCTTATATTTATTTATATCTGGGCTGGACCACATCATTTATTATATACGTCATTACCAGATTGGGCTCAAAATTTAGGTGTTGCATTTTCTATTATGTTATTAGCTCCATCTTGGGGAGGAATGATAAATGGGTTATTAACACTTAGAGGCGCTTGGGATAAAGTGCGAGTAGATCCAGTTTTAAAATTTATGGTAGTAGCTATTACAGGTTATGGTATGGCAACCTTTGAAGGTCCAATATTATCTCTTAAAAATGTAAATGCAATTGCACATTTTAGCGATTGGATTATTGCACACGTTCATGTTGGAGCTTTAGCTTGGAATGGGTTCTTAACCTTTGGTATGATTTATTGGATGGTGCCAAGATTATTTAAAACTAGCTTATGGTCTATTAAATTAGCAAATGCACATTTTTGGATAGGTACTTTGGGTATTATATTATATGCATTGCCAATGTATGTTGCTGGTTTTCAGCAAGCTTTAATGTGGAAAGAATTTAACCCAGATGGAACCTTGAAATACGGAAATTTCTTAGAAACATTAACTGAGATTATTCCAATGTATTGGATGAGAGCTATTGGAGGAACTATGTTTATTGTTGGAATGTTCTTGTTAGTTTATAATATGATAATGACAGCAAGACAAGGAAGTAAAGTAACCGATGAATTGGCAGAAGCAACACCTTTAGAGAAAGTAACACCTAAAAGAACTACTAAAGAAGGTTATCATACTTGGCTAGAAAGAAGACCTGTTAAGTTAACGATTTATGCGACCATTGCTATTTTAATTGGGGGAATTGTCCAGATTGCTCCTTCTCTAATGGTAGATGACTATATACCTGTAATTAGTAGTGTTAAACCATATTCACCATTAGAACTTGAAGGTCGAGATATTTATATAGCCGAAGGTTGTGTGGGTTGTCATTCTCAAATGATTAGACCATTTAGGAGTGAAGTTGAGCGTTATGGAGAATACTCAAAAGCAGGAGAATTTGTTTACGATCATCCGTTTTTATGGGGAAGTAAGCGTACTGGGCCAGATTTAATGCGTATTGGTGGTAAATATTCAGATAACTGGCATTTAAATCACATGTACGATCCGCAAAGCACATCTTCAGGTTCTATTATGCCAAGCTATAAGTGGTTAATTAAGAATGAGTTAGATAAGAGTAATATAGAGGCTAAACTTAATGCTATGGTAGCTTTAGGCGTGCCATATACCAAACAAGATATTGAAACAGCTCAAGAGTCTATGTTGGCTCAAGGAACTCAAATAGAAAAAAACCTTTATAATGATCCAGATTTTGCCAAAACTTATGAAGCGGATAAGAAATATGCAAAAGACAACGGTTTAGAGTTTATTGAGATGAGAAACCGTGAAATAGTTGCAGTTATAGCTTACTTGCAACGTTTGGGGATAGATATTAAAGTGAAGAATACAGACGGTACAGAAACCGAATTAAAATAAAGAGATTATGTTAAAATTTATAAAAGGAAACTTAGAACAAATAGATGGTGTAGCTGTTTATCCAATGATTTCGTTACTTATATTTTTTATCTTTTTTATGGTACTTTTTTGGTGGGTTTTCACAGCTAAAAAAGCTCATATTCAAGAAGTAAGTTCTATACCATTGGAAGATGATACTGTAATTTTTAAAGATCAATTATAATGAAGACAACCGCATCATATCTTAGAGTTATTCTATTTACAATTACATCAATTGGTGTTATAGAATATTTGTACAAAACAGAAACAGAATGGGCTATGTTTAGCCAACCTATGTTTTGGTTAATAGTAGGTTGTTTATTCTTATTTGCTCTAGCCTTCGAGGTTTGTATTGAAGCTTTAGAAACTGTTTTAGCACACTCCTTAGAAGAGGATTCTAAAGTTAATTATTTAGTTAAAAGGAAAGAAGAACAAGAAAGACCTTTTAAAAAAATAAAAGCCTTTTATAAAAAAATGCTAGGTAGTAAGGCGATTCAAGAAGAACATGAAATTATATTGGATCATAATTATGACGGAATTAAGGAATTGGATAATAATTTACCGCCTTGGTGGGTTTATAGTTTTTATGCAACCATTTTATTTGCAATTATTTATTTAGTGAGATTTGAAGTTTTTAACGATTATAATCAAGTTGAGGAATACGAAGCAGCTGTTGTAGTTGCTAAAAAAGAAATTGCTGAATGGAAAAAAACAGCAAAAAATTTAGTAGATATTAATACTGTTGAGGTTTTAACTGAAACTTCAGATTTAGCTGCAGGTAAAAAGATATTTGAGGCAAATTGTGTGGCTTGTCATAAGGCAGATGGTGGAGGAGGAATTGGACCAAACCTTACCGATGAAAACTGGATTTTAGGAGGCGGAATAAAAAACGTATTTAAAACAATTTCTGAAGGAGGAAGAGATGGAAAAGGAATGATTTCTTGGAAATCAGATTTAAAACCTTTAGAGATAGCTCAAGCTGCAAGTTATGTGTTAACTTTTCAAGGCACTACACCTGCAGAACCTAAAGATCTAGAAGGTGATCTTTGGAAGCCAGAAGTAACAGAGTCAGTAGAAAAGTAATCTTAAAAATGGCAAAACAAGAACAGGAAAACTTTAGAGATACCATTGGTACTTTAGCCGAAGATGGTAAACGCGCTTGGGTTTTTCCAAAAAAGCCATCTGGTAAATGGTATAATTATCGTAAGTACGTTAGTTATGTTTTGTTATTATTTTTATTTAGTGCACCATTTATAAAAATTAATGGTAATCAATTTTTTCTTTTTAATATATTAGAAAGACGATTTAATCTTTTTAGCTTTCCATTTTGGCCGCAAGACTTTCATCTTATGGTTATAATGATGATTATTGGCGTTGTATTTATTATCCTATTTACAGTAGCTTATGGACGTATATTTTGTGGTTGGATTTGTCCACAAACTATTTTTATGGAAATGGTTTTTAGACGAATTGAATATTGGATTGATGGCGATAGAGGCAAGCAAATCCGTTTGTCTAAAATGCCTTGGAACACAGAGAAAATTCGTAAACGTATTTTAAAATGGGTAGTCTTTTTTATTATTTCATTTTTAATAGCTAATGTTTTTTTAGCATATTTAATTAGTAGTGATACACTTTTAAGATATGTTACAGAAGGACCACAAGACCATGTTAGTACGCTTATAGCATTATTAATTTTCACAAGTGTTTTCTATTTTGTATTTGCATGGTTTAGAGAGCAGGTTTGTATTATAGTTTGTCCTTATGGACGTTTACAAGGTGCTTTATTAGATAACAAATCAATAATTGTTGCTTACGATCATAAAAGAGGAGAAAAAGATAAAGGAAGAGCAAAATTCAAGAATAGCGAAGAACGAGAAACCACAGGAAAAGGCGATTGTATAGATTGTTTTCAATGTGTAAATGTGTGCCCTACAGGAATAGATATTAGAAATGGAACGCAATTGGAATGTGTTAATTGTACTGCTTGTATTGATGCTTGCGATCATATTATGGAATCCGTCAATCTTCAAAAAGGCTTGATTCGATATGCTAGCGAAGAAAATATAGAAAAAAAAACAGTTTTTGAATTTACACCAAGACTTAAAGGTTACACAGTAACTTTAGGTATTCTAATTTTTGTTTTAATTGGAATGTTGTTTTTGCGTAACGATGTAGAAGCACGTATTTTAAGATTGCCAGGTCAGTTGTACGAACACAAAGAAGGTAATGTTATTAGTAATGTCTATACTTTTAAGTTAGTAAATAAAACCACCGAAGATTTAAAAGATTTAGAAATTAGATTAGTATCACATAAAGGTGAGGTAAAACTAGTTTCTCAAGAAAAAATTGATGTTGAAAAGCAAGGGCTAGCAGAAGGAACTCTTTTTATAGAAATTAACGGAAGTCTTTTAAAAGATGATAAAATAAAATTAGAAATCGCCATTTTTAATAACGGTAAGGAAATAGAAAGTACAACAACCAACTTTTTAGGGCCAAGAAGCTATAAATAATATAACGATATATGTGTTATGAAAATTAATTGGGGAACAGGTATAGTTTTAGGAATGTTAGCTTTTATTAGCTTTATATTATACTTGGTTATTACAATGGTTACCGATCAAAATTATTCTCATGATTTAGTCACTGAAGAATATTATGCTAAAGAAATGTTGTATCAAAATGAAATTGATGCAGAAAACAATGCTAATAATTTAAGTGAACAATTAAAAGGAGAGCGAACTCAGGAAGGATGGCAAATCTTATTTCCAAAGGAACTAGAATACGAAAATATTAAAGGGAAAGTGTTTTTATATAGACCTTCAAATATGAAGTTGGATTTTGAATTACCTCTTTATATTTCGAATAATAAAATTATTATTCCTAAACAAAAAATGTTAGATGGTCGTTGGAATATATCTATAGAATGGAGCTGTAACGGAAAGCCATATCTGTACAAGAAAGAAATAATTTATTAGCTATGTTACTCTCGGCTTTATTATTGGGGTTGTTTGGAAGTTTTCATTGTATAGGAATGTGTGGTCCAATCGCTTTTTTATTGCCATTAGACAAAACTAATAAGTTAAAAAAAGGATTTCAGTTATTTAGTTACCATTTTGGAAGACTTACAACGTATGCGTTTTTAGGACTTGTTTTTGGCTTATTAGGCCGAAGTTTATACTTGTTTGGATTACAACAACGTGTTAGTATTGTTCTTGGTGTTATAATGGTTCTTTCTGTAATATTACCAAAAAAGCTGAGTACATCTAATTGGTTTACGCCAATGTATCAGTTGGTATCTAAAGTAAAATCGCTTATAGGGTTTAATCTAAAAAACAAATCTGTAAGTTCTTTTTTTATTATCGGATTATTAAACGGGTTATTACCTTGTGGATTAGTTTATATAGCTGTTTTTGGAGCTATTGGTTTAGGTAAATTATTTGAAGGAAGTTTATATATGGCTGTTTTTGGTTTAGGAACAATACCACTAATGACATCGGTTATTTATTTAGGCAACTACTTATCTCAACCAATAAAACAACGTGTGTTGAAATTAATCCCTGTATTTGTAGTAATTGTAGGTCTGCTGTTTGTTTTAAGAGGATTAGGGTTAGGAATACCATATATCTCGCCAGCAGAAACTGTAACTGTAAAATCTGTAAACAGCTTGCAAAACTGTCATTAAAATAAAAAATTATTAATATGAAATATTTAGTAAATCTTCCTTTAGTTAATTGGGGAATGGGATCGGTAGTTATTGGCGTATTTGCATCAGTATGCGTAATATTAGTAGCTTTAGTATATAATATGGTTAATTCTGATTCTGAAAAAAAGAGTGATAAAGATGAGTCGTAATATTTTTAAAATTAACAAATAAGTTAGCTATATCTCAGTTAAAGAAATTATTAAAAAAAGTAAGATTTACTATGTTTATAAAAATAGTAAATCTTACAAATAGTTATTTATAGTTTAGTTAGTAATTTAAAACATAAAATTTGCAAATGCTATAAGCGTGCATAAAACAAGACTTGCAATTACAGTATAAAGCACCATTTTTGGTTTCTGAACAGACAAAATCGCAACTAAAACGGCGTTACATAAAACAACAACTATAATTAATTGAATAAGCTGAAAAATTCCAGTTCCATTCTGTAAAATAGACATTGCGGCAATACCACCTATGCAGGTTGAAACAATAATTGCTGAAGATGCATGTAGCATAAAGTTTTCTTTCCAATTTTTTTCAATGTTTTGAATTACAGTATTCATAAAGTTTTTTTTTAGTTATACTGCAAATTTAAAATAGTATGAGTCTTTAAAAGATGATAAAAATCATACTATTTATTTTTGCGCTAATTACTTAACAGCGTATTAATGTTTAATGTTTTTATGTCAGTGAGTGAAAAAAAAGGAAGATGTAAATTTTAAAAAAAAAAGATAAAACCCTAACTTTTAAAGGGTTAGGGTTTTGTTGCTGTGACCTCGGAAGGATTCAAACCTTCAACCTCCACAGCCGTAATGTGGTGCACTATTCAGTTATGCTACGAGGCCATTTTGAGAGTGCAAATATATTTCTTTTTATGG
>NZ_JBELDZ010000023.1:0-34133 GCF_042094015.1 Aurantibacter sp.
GGCCCGATGACAGCGTATTAAATGGAGCATATAAATTGCCAGAAATAATAGGAGTCCAAAAAATTAAGAGAGATTATTTTAATCGATTTTAAAAGTATAAGAAGTTGTTCCTTCTTTAATTATTTGTTTAATAGAAGTAGAATCGATGGTAATAGTTTGTGGTTGTCCATCAGAATATTTATTATTATTATTAGATGAAGTTTTTGAACTCTTATTATTTAATTTGTTCAATTTTTCAAAAGTAATTCTCGATGTTTTTTGATTTAAGAGTTTGTTAAAATCAATAGCCTTAAATGCTGGAATCGGTTTTAAAGTTGATAAATTTGAACTATCAAAATCATCATCTTTTTCATAATTAGTGAAAATAATTAAAATTCCGAAGAGTAGAATTCCGAATTTTAGATAGTTTTTCAGTTTTTGATTTTTCGTAAGTACACAAAGATGTTTAAAGTTAATAAAAATATTAAATGGTTAGCCGAAAATTAACCACAACGGTCTCGTATAAGAATAGTAGCGGGTTTTTAGCACTAACTTTTCGGTTAAATACAGACCTTTTTTATATTTGCTTACTTTCGTTTTTAGCGATAAAACCGCTATTATTTTTATACATTGTTGGTAGCCGTTTTTGTTTCATTCGATGTCATTCACAATTCCTTTTAATTTCAGGTGTGTAATTCCTCCGTTGAAATTTCCTTCAACCAATATGCTTGCACTATTTTCTCCTAATCGAGTTTTATTTGGTATAAATTGAGTTACTATTTCAGTTATATCGTTTGTTTCTACCAAACCTTTTTTTAAATCAACTACTGTGCAATTACAATTAGGAATTACTTTGTTAATAATCAAAGGTTCTTTCCCAATATTTTTAATTTTAAAAGTATAATTAATGGTGTCCAAATAGGTTATTATGCCAAAATCATATTCTGTAACAGGAATTTCAGCTTTACCATAAACATTATAAAATTTATTTTCTTTATAAGTGGATATTCCAATTACAATTAAAATAACTACAGTAATTAAAATGATATATATTTTTTTCATTTATTTTAACGTTTTGGAAAAAGAACTTCAAGTCCAATCATTGGATTTGATGTTCCAGTATTAAATTTTTTATAGCGTTTGTGCTCATTTGAAACACCTTTCCAGCCAGTATTATGGTAGTTAGACCAAGTTATTGATTTATTTTTTGAGCTTAAAGTATATCGAAACATTGGACCGAAATATGCATATTTTTCAACATTACCATATGTGTTAACCATTTCAACACCAACACAAATTCCATTTTCAAGGAAATCTATATCTAAATCTTCAACATCAACCCAAAGACGATACTTTTGATTTTTTGGTTTAACGTAAATATTCTTATTGTAAAGTTCCTTACCTGGTTTGTCCTCTTTTATGTTGTATTCATAAAATTTGATATTGAAAGTAGCTATATAGTTTGCATTTTTTCGCTTTTTGAGGTCAATATATACCCGTTTTACCTTGCCATTTTCTTTTCTTGGATTTTCTATAAGGATGCAAGTTTCATAACCAATTAATGAAGACATTCCAATATTTCCATCTCTATCTTCTCCTAATGTTTCTTTATCTTTATATTTTATTTTTTTTGAGGTTAGAATAACCTCATCTAATTCTTCAACATTAGGTTCTAAATTAACATCTAAATTTATAATAACTTTGCCTTTGTATTTATTAAGAAGTATTTTTTTTGATTTGTAACCTAATGTAGAAATTTTTAAGGTATCGTAAATACTATTCTTTATTTCTATTTCAAATTCTCCTTTATCATTTGCATATGTGCCACCACCATTCATCAAAACAACATTGGAATATTCTAATGCTTTTTGAGTTAGTGAATCCCTAATTGTTCCTTTAATCGTTTGGCTAAAACCTAAACTTGCTGAAAATGTAGTCAAAAAAATAAGTAGTCTTTTCATAAAAATTAATACCACCACATTTGTAAATGTGGTGGTTGTTTTTTTTAATTGTAGTTTAAACTTGTGGTGGTGTTACACCATCTGGACAATCAATAACTTCAAAAGTTTCCCATTGAAAAAGTCCAAAAAAAGCAGAGTGATAAGTGTGTATTCCTACACATCCATTATCCCAAACGTATGCAAAACTTCTTTCTTTTGCCTCTGCTTGTTGTGGGCTAACCATTGCTAATGCAAATACTGCTACTAAAGCTAATCCTTTAATTTTTTTCATTTTAATACAAATTAATTTTAAAATTTTCTAAACTCTATAAGTTTAAGGTCATTATAGTTTAGTTCGTGGACTATCCACTTTAGACCTGTTGGTGGCTTTCATTCTTCACTTTCAGAGAGTCAATTTACTTTTTTCTATCAAATTCCGTAAGTCGGATGGTCTTTAAAATTGCTCTGTTCGGTGTTCAAATGGCTACCAACTAGTATTGCCGCAATAATTGAGATTTTAACTAACAACAAAATTGGAACTATTATATAACCGACTCACTTCCATTTATATTTAAACTCTATAAATTGTTGTAATTGGTCATAAGTCAAACTTTATGTTAAAATAAAATATTTAAAAATAAAATTTCTGCGTTGAAAATTAATTAGAAAAGAACCTAACAACAGAGTAATGGCATTAAGAATATTAAATAATATTTATTATCAATTATCTTTTAAGCTATCTCTTTAAGAACGTATGTATAAAAAAACTAAAACTAATATAATATAGCAATAAGCTTTAACATAATTGTTTAGTATTAATACATCTACAAAGTCTAAAAATATAGAAATCAAAGCTACAATCATTAATACAATTAATATTCTTTTAATCATAATATTTTATGCCATTGAAACTAGTAATTTGCACTACAAATTACTGCAAGCAAAGCTAGATGATTAAGTAAATTAGATACTACAACTACTGAAATGGCTGCTAAATTCCTTTCAAACCATCTACAAAATCTCCTCAATTAACATTTTCTAATTCGTTTAATTCTGAGTTTTGCATTAAAGAACCAAATCAAATAAATAGCTTTTTATTCAACGATTAATTTAAGTATTGAGCTTTGTCCTGAAGGAGTAATTGTATTGGTTCTATTAGCCACAATGTTAACAAAATAAACTCCCGGACTAAAAAATTCTGCCTCTAAACGATATATAAACTGATTCTTATCATTTCGTTGATTCATTATGTCTTGATGAATTTTACGTCCAGCAAAATCAAAAACTTTTATAATACAACTTTCAAATTGGTAATTTACACTATTAGATAAAATAATATTAAAAATATTCTTTTGCTCTTTGACGACTATCAAATTTTCTTTTAAATCAAAATTATTAAGATTTAAAGTTGATGCTTCACCGCACAAAGTCAATGTCCAAGAAAGTAAACTACCGCCATCTCCATCAGCATTGTCAATAATTACTAATTCCCAATCTCCAAAGGAATTTTCTGAATCAAAAAAAGTTAGTGGTTGGAAAGGAATTAATGAACCAGCATAAGGGAGTATACAGTCTGTAGGCGAAGCAGTAGCGCTGTCGTCGTAGGTAGGACTGCCATAATCACCAAAATCCTCGCATAATTCATTATGCAAAATTATTTCTGAACCTAGAGGTGATCGCAATCTTATTGACATATCACCTATCCAAGAGTGTGTAGCAGATACATTTACTCTTACATCTTCTATTATTAAATCGTCTGTAACGTTAATTGTAGATGTAGTAACAGTAAGCGCATTTGGTCCAATGGACTCAACGTTAAAATTGTCATAATTAAAACAGCTTTGTGCATTAATAATAATACCATTTAATAAAAAAAGTAATAACCAAAATTTGTGTAATAATTTCATAATTTTTTTTAATTTTAAATTTAAATAAAGCATTGGGTACTTTAAATTAGATTTCTGTGAAATGCAAATTTATGTAGTTCAACATACGTTTCTTGTAGACGAATGCAAATCAACTAATTCTTTAATTATTCTTTTTTAAATAATGGGATGAAAAAAAAAAATTCATCTTATAGATTGTTTATAAAAATTTTAAAGGGTACTGAACCTTTCATATGTCTGAAATCTTCATATGCAACAAATATGAAATAAGGAATAATCACAATCGCAATAAGTAGATTAGTGAAAAAGAAAAAAACTAAAATATATTTTTTTTAACATCTATGAGATGTTTTTAGGTGTTTTAATTTATTTAGTTAGTTTTTTTATATCAATGAGCTTGACGAAACCACACCTAAATAGTAATTTTGAAAAGTGAAATAATGACTTATCAAATTCGCTTTTTGATTTTCAATAATCCCTTTAAATATGAAAATTGACCCAGTAATAATGATTTTTTGTAACTTCTTTACTTTTATTGTGTGGAATGCAATAATGAATTACATAGGATTCTACGTGAACGAAGATTTACTATTAACTAAATCTAACTATATACAGCAATTCTACCAAGAATCAAAAATTCTAAAAAATGAGAAGAAAATTTTTAATGTTTCAATAAATAAAGCATCTAGTCTTAATACTTTTGATAATCATAAAGTTAAAGACTCTACTTATATAGAAAATTTGATTTTAGATTACAAGTTTTTTTACAAAACCAATGAATTCGAGAAAGCAGAAGGTTTGTTGTGTGAATTACTTCAGATTGCTCAAATGGAAAACCAAACAGAACTCCAGGAATTTGCTTATTCAAGACTTTCAAGGTTATCGTTAAAGCAATTTGATTATTTATCTGCAAAACATTATTGCTTTTTGGCATTAGAGATTAATACAAAATATGAATACTTACATTCTTTAAGTGTTTCTTATTTAAGATTAGGTCAATACGAAAAAGCTGCTCAATTCGCTCATAAAGGCTTAATCTATGCTAAGAAAGATAAAGAAGATAAAAACCTAAACAATAAAGTATCTATTTTGTTAGGTGCAATTTACTACGATGTTGCTGTTGTTTACAACAATGATAAAGAATTATTAGGTATTGCTAAACATTACTTTGAGCAAGTTATTATTAATGATGGACACTTTGTTAATTTCGAGCTTGCGCAAATGAACATTGCAGGCATTGAAGAAAAGCTTCATCAATACAAAAATGCGAGGAACATACTTCTAAAAATCCTCGATAACCTAGTTAATCAAGAAAACCGAAAATATATATATTATAGGATTGCTAAAATTTACTATGCAGAAAATAACTTAGAGCTTGCAAAAATCTATTGTGAAAAAGCCATATTAAAACTTAATCCTGCGGTAAATGATTATTTTGCAATGGATTTTCATCTTCTTTTAGCCCAGATAAACAAACAACTTGGGCTAAATACTATTGCAAAACGAGATGCATATAAAGTCTATAGGCTAGCAAATATATCAACAGGTTATACCAATCAAATAGCGCAATCTTCTAAACTACTAGCGAAATTATATAAATTGGAGGAAAATCAGGATTCTGCCTATTTTTTTATTCAGAAATATTCTAAATTCAGAGATGAGGTGTCAAAACGGCAGGATGATAATAAGCTTTTAACATTACATTTAGTTCAGATTCATAAACAAAATATTATTGATGAAAAACAGAAAATATTCGAAATGAATTTTACTATTTACTCCCTTGTATCAATAATACTTATTTCGGTGTTTATCATATTATACCTTCGGAAAAAAAAACACAATACCCTCAATCAAGAATTATCTTTAGAACTCAAATCGCTCAAAGAGATAGTGAACATGTCATTAATTAAAAGTAGCATTCCTCCAAACAAAGCTATCATTAATAAAAAAGAAATAGAAACTCAGATGGAATGTAAACTTAATGATACTGATTGGAGCATCTTAAATACTTTGATTGACAATCCTATTATTAGCAATAAAGTACTGTCCCAAAAGGTCCACCTGAGTATTGCTGGTGTTCGTTCATCTCTAAAAAAGATGTATTCAATTTTTGGTATTGATAATAGTTACAGAGATAAAAGAATATTGTTAGTTATGAAGGTTGCGGACTTATTTAATAAATCTAAGGATTGATATTAATGCTTCTTTTTAATATTTTCATATTTATTTAATTCCGGAACAATCACAAATATAGGTACAATAGATAATTTAGGAGCTATTGATAGCCTAAGTTTTGATTTTGATAATCCTGGAACACTAACATTTATTAGTACAAGTCACCAAAGAGACTTTAACAATTCAGAAGTCTTATGCCCAGGGAGTTCATCTAGCACTTTTATCGTTAATGATAGTTATACAAATGAAAATACGGCAACATTAACTACAGAATTAGAAAGCACAACAAATTTTAATATTGTTGACGTAACTGGTACGTCAAATTCAAGTGGTACTATAGACGTTAACCTTCTAAATGGTTACACCAAGTCTTGGTGATACATTTACAATATTAACAGCAGGTAGTGTTTCTGTAACCTTTTCTACAACTAATTTACCAACAGGATATAATTGGAGTGTTAACTATTCGGCTTAAGAAGTTGTACTAGAGTTAGCTTCAACTTTAAGTAGTCAAGATTTTAATGTTTAATGTTTTATCTTATACCTTACACCCAAATCCCGCAAAAGACCATTTTACTATACAACAAGATTTAGCTTCTCAGATAGAAAAAGTAAATATTTACAATATGCTAGGACAAGCTGTTTTAACCATTAAGGAAACCAATATTAATACATCGAAATTGGCTTCAGGCTCAAATATTTTTCAAATTAATACCAATAAAGGAAAATTATCAAAGAAGCTTAACTTAGAATAAAAACTTCAGCAATCAACCTTTTAAAACTAGTTCTTAGAACATAATAAACTAGCAACAAAAAGTACTGTAGTAAAAAACCATTAATTTTTCACTAAAGTACTTCTATAGCTATTATCAAATATTAATCCCGATTTTGCTATTGCAAATACTTGATTATAGACTGCTTTTGAAAATTATCGCGGACTTTCTATCTCTGATTTATTTGCTGATTTTAGTGCTGAAACACTAAACGAACCATTAGAAATATCTAAATCTAATTTACTTCATCTAAATAGTTTTATAGTCTCTAATTACTTTTCGCCATTTAACAAATCCTACAAATGAGAAAATGGTGTATATAACTGTTAATGCAAAGTAATAGTTAAGATCTTTATTAAAATATAAGAATAAAGTTAATCCGTTAATTACTATCCAAAATAGCCAAGCACTTAACACTTTTTTGGCTTCTAAATAACTAGCAATAAAACTAAATATACTTGTAAAAGCATCTAAATAGGGACTTTCTGCATCTGTATAGGTTTTAAAAACATAACCTAAACCAAATGCTAAGCCAATACCAATTACTATTAAAACTATGTTTTGTGTTATAGAATTATTAGTAACTTTCATTTTACTGGAATTGGATTCGTTTTTTGTCCAAAGCCACAAACCGTATACACCAATAACTACGTAATAGATGTATAGTATAGCTTCAGAATACAATTTTATTTTATAAAACAAAAAGATACTTAATAACGATCCTGCTATTCCAAAATACCAACAAATTTTCTGTTCTTTAATTAATAGAATTAAATAGGTTAGTCCAAAAACTACAGCTATAATTTCTAAAATGGTATTTAGTTCCATTAAAATAGGTTTAAATAATTAATGTAAAATGTTTCGGAATTATATATTTTTCCTCGAAATGTAAAAGTAGTATTTGGTTTTGGTATGGAAAAGAAAGCTATAGAAAACCGTTCGTTATTTTCTGAGACATCTAAATTAACTTTATGGTTTAAGCCTTTTAGTTTTTCATCTAAAAAGTACTCTACTCCAAATCCTTTAAATCCAAATGCTTCAGGTTTAAAACCTAAATCCACTACTCTATTATTACTATTTTGGTAAGCTAATCCATTATCTAATCCATAGGGAAATACAGAAAACAAAGACACATCTTTATGTGTAGACAAACGTTCTGTTATGGTTTTATCTACTATTTTAGGATAGTAATTACAAGATATCATATGTCTAAAATTAGACTTATAGATTTCTATAAATTCGTTATTATTAAAAGATTTTAAAACTTCTAACTCTAAGTTAGTTACTGCTTTTTTAACCTCTAAAAACTCGGTTTTTAAATAAGAGTGGAATTCTCTTGGGAAATTTTCAACACTTGTAAATTCCGATAAAACAAAAGAATGTAATTGATCTGTACTATATTGGTTTAAACTGTTTTCTTGACCTAAAAAAGAATAGCCATCAAAAGCTTTATTATACTTAGCTTGTAAAAATTGTATTCTGTAATCTAATGGCTTCTCTAAAAACAACTTAAACGCAGAAATTAGATTTTTGGTCGAAAATGCTTCAGTATTAAAATTAAAAATATCGTTTTTAATCATTCTTTATATTTAAAAATAAATTACAAAACCTATATAATGTATTTATTAATCTGACTTATCGAGTTTAAAAATATCGTTTACTGGTTTATTAAATACCTCAGATAGTTTTAACGCCAAAATTGTAGAAGGCACATATCTACTTTTCTCTATAGAATTAATTGTTTGTCTAGAAACGCCAATTTTTTGTGCCAAATCATCTTGTGTTAAATTTAGCTCTGCTCTTTCTATTTTTAATCTATTCTGCACGTTCTAATCTTTTAATAGTTTCGAAATATAACAATTGAAAACCCATTAAAATAAATATGACTTCAAAAGAAGAAATATTATAAAAACTAATTACGCCATCTCCAGTAATCTTAGTTACAACCACATCTAAAACTATAGTAATAAGTGGTAAAAAAATACAATAAGCTGCTGCACACACAAATGCTAATACATAAGATAGAAACTTTACGTATTTATTAAACTCATCCTCAATAACTTCTTTACTTAAAGATGCTATCAATAAAAATAATAACATAAGTGTTCTTAAAACATCTTTTAATATTAGTGGTAAATTATTAGCGCCTAAAAATTTGTATGCTATTAAAAATACAAGTAAAGAAGCAGCTCCAAAATAACCTATTTTTTTAAATTTATGAGGTAATCTAAAATCAATTATTTTCATAATCTTTTCATATTCTCCTTGATTACAAGATGTTTCCTTTTTCATATTTAAATTTTAAATGATTAGCAAGCTTTACATAATGACAAATACACTTTACATTTTTATAAAAACAAAATTTTGTGTTTTATTAAAAAAGAAATATCAATTATTAATATACAACATAAAAAAAGCATCAATTTTAAAATTGATGCTTTTATCTTTTAATAAAAGTAAATTAATACTTTTATTTATTTAGAATGTAATCCTCTTAAAATTAAAATTCCAACCCTAACTAAAACAAAAGAAAATAAACCAAATGTAGCTGTTAGTAAAGATACTTTTAATCCTGCAGCAAATAAACTTGGATCTGGATTTCCCATAGACTCAACAGTATCAAAAGCAGAAATTAAACCTAAAATAGAAGCAAAAAAACCAATAACCAAACCTAATAAACTGCTCTCTCCAGCCATTTTTCTCATTTTAATAGATTGAGCTGCATCAGTTTTAGAGGTTATAAATCCTTTAACTAAAAAGAGAATTGAAATTACTAAACAAATCAGGATTAAGGACATCATTAAAGTTCCTCCTTCTGTGAATACATTTGATAAAAAAATTGATAAAGACATCATAATAAATGGTTTTAATTAAACATACCACAAATCTAAGATACTAATAAGCTTCTAATTATTAATTGCGATGAACAACCAATTTAATTCCCTAATTAACAAAAATGTAGAAAAGCATCCTAAATTGGTTATTCGTCTATAAATGTTATTTTGAAACACTAATTTATAGTACTATTGTAATATATGTTTACCAAAAAACAGATTTTAAATAAAATTAAGCAAATTGTACTCCATACTATATTTTGGAGTATTGTGCTTTTATTTTTTATATATTTTTTTGGTTTTGAAAGTAAAGATTCAGATTACATATTTACCTACTCGCTTTTTTTAATGCCAATAACAATTGCCACAACTTATATATCAATTTATAAATTAATTCCTGAATATTTAATTACAAAAAAGTATCTAAAGTTTAGTGTTTATACGCTTTATACATTTATAATTTCTACATATTTAATAATAGTTTCTATCTTTTTAGGATTAATTTTTTTATCAAGATTTCAGTATCAAGAAATGCCTCCAATTAGTAGAAACATTTTTTTTGTTATGCTTGCTGTTTATTCTGTAGTTATAATAGTTAGTGCTTTTAAACTATTAAAACTAAACTTAAAACACACCGAAGAAACTAAGCGTTTAGAAAACAAAATTTTAGAAACACAGTTGAAATTAAAAGAACAGGAACTTAATTATCTAAAAATGCAAATTCATCCGCATTTTTTGTTTAACACATTAAATACATTGTATGGTTTTGCTCTTAAAAAAGCAGATGAAACTCCAGAAATGATATTAAAATTATCTAACTTATTAGACTATTTATTATATCAGGCCGATAAACCTTTTGTATTATTATCTGAAGAGATAAATCATATAAACGATTACTTGTCTCTAGAAAATATGCGTTTTAACAATAGATTAAACGTAACCTTTAATTATGAAAACTGTTTAGAAAACACCTCAATTTCACCAATGCTTTTAATTCCTTTTATTGAAAATAGTTTTAAGCATGGCTATTTAAAAAATGGTATTTTAGATATTGTAATTTCATTATCAAGCACCAAAGAATTAATTTGTTTCTCTATTGAAAACACTAATTCTAAAAACAAAAAATCTAATAATGGTATTGGATTAATTAATATAAAAAAACGATTAGAACTTTTGTACAAAAACCAATATAAACTAGATATAATTGATAATAATTCTATTTTTAAAGTTAATTTAAATTTAAAAATTGAGTAAATGAAAACTCAAAAAAACATATCGTGTTTAATTGTTGATGATGAAGCTATTGCAAGAGAAATTATTGCTACTCACCTATCTAAATTAAACAACATTACTGTTATAGCAAGCTGTAGTAGTGCTATGGAAGCTTTAAACATTATTAGAACTAAAGAAATTGAATTACTTTTTTTGGATATTAATATGCCCGAAGTTTCAGGAATATCGTTAGCAAAATCTATTAACAAATCCATTAAGATAATATTTACAACTGCATACAGAGAATACGCAGTTGAAGGTTTTGAATTACAAGCTGTAGATTATTTATTAAAACCCGTATCTTTTGAACGTTTATTAAAATCTGTAAACACTTATTTTGATATTTATTCTAATCATAATGAAAATTTAATAACAGAAAAAGATAGCAATAAATTTATGTTTGTAAGAGCAGACAGAAAAATGATTAAAATTGATTTTAACGCTATTTGTTATATTGAAAGTTATAGTGATTATATTAAAATTCATTTAGATAAAGAAACTATAGTTACTAGGGAAACCATAAGTGCTATTGAAGCTAAATTACCAACTAAGCAGTTTATTAGAATTCACAGATCATTTATTGTTTCTATACCTAAAATAGAATCGTTTACAAACGAATATATTTCTATTAAAAAGAATGATTTAACTATTAGTAGAAGTTACAAAAAAGACGTTTTAAAACTTTTAGAAAATTATTAATCTTATTATTTATTCTTCAAATCTTCTTCAATATCTCTTAAATGTACATTTAGTGCATAAGTAGAAATTTGTATTTCTTTTATTAAGATTAATAAAGATATCATTAATAAAATTAATCCAAAACCAAAACACCATACAGCAATTTTATTAAAACCAACATAAATTAAAAACATTGTTATAACACAAAATAACAAACTAGTAATTCCGAATATTTGCATCCAACGCGTTAAGTTTAAACGTTGTTTTATATTCTTCATCTGAAAAATCAATGCCTCTTCCTGTTTTTCTAAATATTTATCTCTTAGGTTTCGTATAATAGACGCATAGGCTAAAAATCTATTGGTATAAGCTAACATTATCAAGGATATAGCAGAAAATAATAAAGCCGGTGTTGTTAAGGTAAGTTGTTCCATATCACAAAAATAAAAAAAGCTAAATCTATCTCTAAAATATTGATTGGCTAAATTCATTTATTTTTTATTAAATAAAGATCTAAACGTCAGTATATTTAGTGGCAGCTCAAGCATTACATGGGTAATACTAAAATATAAGGATACAATTAATCCTAAACTATAGCTATATAAATAACAAGCTAAAATAATAAGCCAAACCAATACCATCAACACCGTTTTTTTAATTGATAAATTTTTGTGCCACCCAATAACCGTTGTTTTTGAAAACCAATTTAAATAATGATATGTATAAGCAAAAGCAATAAATATTTGAATTTTCAAGTCTACTTTTTCATAAAAAAAGAATTTTAAATCCTCATAAAACCCTAAAAAATTGGACATATTGGCATTTAGGATATGAAAGTTATTTGAAATATAATTTTCTTTAGTAAACTCAGAAAATTTGTAATTAAATATATCTGTATTTATAAAACATAACAGAATAGGAATCAAAAACATTAAAACTACGTTAATTAGTCCATATTTAGATTTATTTTTTTTGATGCCATACCACATAAACAAAATAGTAAAAACAAATACATGAATTATAGTTGGTAAAAATAACCCTAAGAATAGATTATAAATAGTATTATTAAATAAGAAAACAGAAATCAGTATAGTTATTAATGCTCCAATATAAAATGTCCATTTCTTTTTTATGAACGTCTGAAAAATGGCTAATATTAATATAAATAATAATAAAGCATTTGTATATTTAAATACGTAATTATACAAAACACTATATAAAACATCGTTAATTAGTGGTTTTACTTGAGGAATACCTAAAACATAAGGTAAAGCATATATAAATGCGGCTATAAATACGATATACTTCCAGGTAGGATTTTTAACAAAAAAATTTTTATTAGAAATCCAGTTTATTTCGGTTAAGTAATGAAGTGGTCCTAAGAATGCATAACTAAATAAAAATAATTCAAAAGGATAAAAACAAGCTAAAGTTATACTGAAAAGTATAAGAAACGTATTTATATAATCCGTTTTTAATAACATTTTGAAAACTTTGAATTACTTAAAAAATTTTAGTTGATTTATTATTCTAATATAAGGATAAACACTTATTATCAGTTTAATAATTAAATAAAAAAGGCGAACTCAAACGAATTCGCCTTTTAAATAGTATAATGATTTCTAATAATTACACATGTAAAGCTCTGTCTTCCGTCGCAGCTAAAGCTGCTTCTTTTACTGCTTCAGCAAAAGTTGGATGTGCATGAGACATTCTTGAAATATCTTCAGCAGAAGCCTTGTATTCCATTGCAACAACAGCTTCGGCTATTAAATCGGCACAACGTGCACCAATCATATGTACTCCTAAAACTTCGTCGGTTGTTTTATCTGCTAAAATTTTAACAAAACCATCAATATCACCAGAAGCTCTTGCGCGACCTAATGCTCTAAATGGAAACTGCCCTACTTTATATTCTGTATTGTCTGCTTTTAATTCTTCTTCTGTTTTACCAACAGCAGCTACTTCTGGCCACGTGTAAACTACACCAGGAATTAAGTTATAATCTATATGTGGTTTTTGACCTGCCATAGTTTCGGCTACAAAAACACCTTCTTCTTCTGCTTTATGCGCTAACATAGCACCTTTAATAACATCGCCAATAGCGTAAATGTTAGAAGCGCTTGTTTGTAAATGATCGTTAACTTCTATTTGTCCACGTTCGTTAATTTTAACGCCAGCAGCTTCAGCATTTAAACCATCTGTGTAAGGTCTTCTTCCAACAGAAACTAAACAATAATCGCCTTTAATAATTACTTCTTCTCCTTTTTTATTATCAGCTTTTACGATAACTTCATCGCCAACACGTTCCACAGATTTTACTTTGTGAGATACATTCATTTTACATTTAGCCTTCTTAAAAACTTTATTAAGTTCTTTAGATAAACTTCCATCCATTGTTGGGATAATACGATCCATATATTCTACAACAGTAACTTCAGATCCTAAACGTCTATAAACCTGACCTAACTCTAAGCCAATAACTCCTCCGCCAATAATAACTAAATGCTTAGGGATTTCTTTAAGTTTTAAAGCTTCGGTAGAAGTAATAACACGTTCTTTATCTAATTTTATAAATGGTAATGTAGATGGTTTAGAACCAGTAGCTATAATAGTTTTTTTAGCTTCAATCTCTATTGTTTCTTCACCTTTAATAGTAATATGGGTTGCATCTTTAAAAGATCCCATTCCATTATATACATCGATATTATTTTTCTTCATTAAGAAGTCAATTCCTCCTGTTGTTTGGTCTACAACTGCTTGTTTACGACCAATCATTTTTTCAAGATTCACTTTAATATCTCCAGGGATTTCTATTCCATGATCTTCAAAATGCTTTGTTGCCTCTTCATAATGATGAGAAGAACTTAATAAAGCCTTACTTGGAATACATCCTACATTTAAACATGTTCCACCAAGTGTACTATATTTTTCTATTATGGCAGTTTTCATGCCTAATTGTGCACAACGAATAGCTGCAACATATCCTCCAGGTCCTGAGCCAATAATGGCAACATCATATGAATTCATAAAATTATTTTTTGTTGTATTTTTTAAACGATTACAAAAATACGGTTTTGTAATTTATTAGACGAAATAGATTATAAAAATTAATCTACATTAATTACGTGAGTTTGTTTAACCTCATTAATTACAAACATACTATGTGTACTACTAATATGATTAATTGTCGTTAATTTTTCTACCATAAAAGTTCTAAATGCTTTCATATCCTTCACAATTACCTTAATTAAATAATCGTAATCACCACTAATATGATAACACTCTAAAACTTCTGGTAATAAAGCCACTTCTTTCTCGAATCTAACCACATATTCCTGAGTATGTTGAACTAACTTAACGTGACAAAACGTGACAAAATTTTTCTGAACTAATTCTTTAGAAACTAATGCTACATAATTTCTTATAATCCCTTGATTTTCTAATTTTTTAATACGCTCATATACCGCAGTTACGGATAAATTTAATTGGTTTGAAAGTGCTTTTGTAGTCTGTTTACTGTCAGTTTGTATTAACTGTAATAATTTTTTATCTATAGAATCTAAAGCCATAAACTAGATTGTTTTTAATATATTATTAAATTTCAACAACAATATTAGAAAATAAATCAACAATATAATATAAAAATAGATTTTTAATCTAAAAAAAAACAAAATGATTGATTTAAAGTCTAAAATAACTGAAATTTGTAAAGTAAATAAAAACTATGAAAGAGTTTATAATAATTGGTGCAGGACAAGCTGGCTTATCTATGGCTTATTACCTAAAGCAATTAAATAAAGATTATTTGATTTTAGATGCCAATGATGTTATTGGGAAACCTTGGTTAAAACGTTGGGATTCTCTTAAACTATTTACTCCATCAGAATATAACAACTTACCTGGGCTTAATTTTCCAAATAAAAAAGGGCATTATGCTAGTAAGTATGAGGTTGCTGACTATTTAAAAACTTATGTCGAAACTTTTAATATACCTATAGAATTTAATCAAAAGGTAAATTCTCTTGAAAAAAAAGAGGCTTATTTTTTAATAAAAAGTGATAATAAAACCTATCAAACAAAAAATGTTGTCATTGCTACTGGACCTTTTCATACGCCATTTACACCTTTATGTCATAAAAAAATAGATCCTTCTATTACTCAAATACATAGCGAACATTATAAAAACCCTACTCAACTCCAAGATGGAGATACTTTAGTTGTTGGCGCTGGAGATTCTGGTGTTCAAATTTTAGAAGAAATATCTAATACAAATAGAAAAGTTTTTTTTTCAGGTAAAACAAATATTTCAAGCTTACCTCAAGAATTTTTAGGTAAAACTTTATGGTGGTGGTTTAGTAAAATTGGTTTTTTATCATTTAATAAATATTCCTTTATAGGAAAAAAAATAAGTAAAGGGTTACAACCTGTAATTGGCACTGATGTTAAAGCATTATTTAAAAAATCAAATATAACTTGTGTTGGTAGAACTTTAGATGCTAATGGCAAAGAATTAGTATTTGAAAAAGATAAAATAAATACCATAAAAAATATTGTCTGGGCTACAGGCTTCAAACCCAATTTTAATTGGATCAAAGATATAGAATTAGACGAAAACAATTACCCTGAAAACCATAGAGGAATTAGCACTACAAAAGGAATTTACTATTTAGGTTTACCTTGGTTATATACTAGAGGTTCTGCCACTTTAGGTGGTGTTAAAAAAGATGCAAAATATTTACATGATTATATAAAAAAGAGCTAAACATGCTTAATGAATGAAAAACAATTTTGATAACATAGAAAATAAAAGAAAAGACGGTTCTGTTTGGTTTAACGATTTAACCAGAAAAAGAACAAATGGTCCTACTTTTAAAGATCATCGGTATACTGAGTATTCTGATGAAACCAAATCGGTACATTCTGGACAATATGACGATCCAAGTACAGGTGCTTTAGGCACACCTATTTTTCAATGTTCAACATTTTATCTTAACGAATCTTCTTACAAAGCGATTGAAGAAGGACGCGGAAGAGACGAAATGATTTATACCAGATATGGCAATCCATCGCAATGGAGTGTTCAAGAAAAAGTATCTGCTTTAGAAAATGCCGAAAGTAGCATTGTCTTTTCTTCTGGAATGGCAGCTATTTCTTCTGCTATATTGGCTATGTTAGATAAAGGCAGTCATATTGTATCTTCAAGAGATATTTATGGCGGAACTTATAATTTTTTATACGAAGATTTAGATAAATTTGGAATGTCTGTGACTTTTACTTCTCCAACAAATATTGAAGAGATTGAAGCTGCAATTCAGTACGATACCAAATTATTATATTTTGAAGCGCTAACAAATCCGCTTTTAAAAATAACACCAATTGAAGATCTTGCTTTATTAGCAAAAAAACATAATTTAAGACTAATAATAGACAATACTTTTTTAACGCCTTACAATGTAAAAATGTTAGATTTAGGTGTTGATTTAGTTGTGAACTCTGCTACTAAATACTTAAATGGACATTCAGATTTAATTGGTGGAACTGTTTCTGGTTCTCGTAAATTAGTAGATAGAATTTGGCCGCAAATGCTTAAAAATGGCGGTTCTATGGATCCACATGCTTGTTTTATGTTAGAGCGTAGTTTAAAAACATTTGCGTTACGAATGAAAACCCACAATTCTAATGCGTTAGAATTGGCTGAATATTTAGAGAATCATCCTAAAATAAAAAAAGTATATTATCCAGGACTAAAATCGCATCCACAAAGTGAATTAGCAAAAAAACAATTAAAAGGAAGAAATTCTGGAATGATTAGTTTTGAAATTGAAGGCGGAGATAAAAAATCTCACGAACTTCTTAACGCTTTAAAATTACCTAAAGAAGCAACAAGTTTAGGTGGCGTAGAAAGTTTAATTTCTTTACCGTATAATACATCTCAAGCCTCTTTAACAAAAGAACAACGTAAATCTATTGGCATAAATGATGGGTTAATTAGATTATCGGTTGGTATTGAAGATATTAACGACATTATTTCAGATTTCGATCAAGCATTAAGTACAATATTTTAAATTTTTAAAGATATGTTAAACAATATAAATGTATCAGGATTAAGCGAATACGCTAACGAAGTAAAAGAAAACAACATACAAGGAAAAGCATCTTATGGCGTTGAATTAAATTGGGAAAGTGGCACAAAAACACGTGTTAAAACAAAAAACATGGTTTTAGGAAATCATAAATTAATTCGCGATTTTAGTTTTATAATAGATGAACCTACACAGTTATTAGGTGTTAATTGTGCTCCAAACCCTGCTGAATATATGTTAGGCGGATTAGCTGGTTGTATGGCTGTAACTTTTATGGCTGGAGCAACAGCAATGGATATTCAAATAAGTGAATTAAAACTTGAAATTGATGGCGAATTAGACTTACAAGGTTTCTTAGGTTTAAATTCAGAAATTAATGCAGGATTTCCAGAGTTAAAATTTATTTTTCACGTTAAAGGTTCTGGTACGAAAGAGCAATACAAAAACTTAATGGATAGAGTAACAAGGCATTCGCCAAACTATAATACTTTTAAAAACGAAGTTAAAATGATTGGAGAATTAAACGCTTAATTCAACTATTATATTAAATAATAAAAAGGCGAATTAGAAATTACTAATTCGCTTTTTTATTATCAAATTTTATCAATTATCTTCTATGCAGAAATCAGTTATTAAAAATACGTTTAGTTAACTGACCAATAAAACCATCCATCTTATCAGTTTCAGGTTTAAAACCTTTCATATTTAAACGATTTTTATCTTTATATATTTTCAATTTGAATAAAGCAGAAGTCAAATCATCTGGATTTAAAAAAGGATATCTTAAATCTAAATACTCATAATTATTTACATCTACTTTAATTACATTATAATAATCATTACTAAACCAAGTTAAGGATTCTAAATCTGGAAAATTTACTAAATCAATTATACGCTCTTTAGAAATTTTATTCCAATTAGTAAATCGATTCGTTTCATCAAACAAAGAATAATAACCTACATAATAATCTGCTTCTGTATCTGCAATAGCATACCACAAAAAATTATTTAAAATAGTTGGTTGAGAAGAAAATCGACTAACCTCAATCTGTTTGTCTTTTAATGTTTCTCTAAACAAATAGTCTATATAAAACTTATTACAAACTGTAAAAAACATATATGTAGAACTAATTATAAAACCATAACGTAACCATTTTTTCCTATTAATACTTGTTCGTTTAAAAAACATAACGATAATTATACAAATCAAAAATGGCAAAGTATAAAATGGATCTGCTACCGCTATATTATTAAAAGCCACTCTATAATTAGAAAAAGGCGCAAATAATTGCGTACCATAAGGTGTAAAACAGTCTAAAATTGGATGTGTAAATAGCGACCAAAAAAACAACAAAACCCAATCTTTTAAATTTGTTGAATTTACTCGTTTTCTAGAATTATATAATTTATAGGTTATCCAACCAAAAATAAAACAAGCCAAAATTGAAAACAAAATAGAATGCATAAAGCCTCTATGAAATAGCATAGCATCAATTTCATTACCATAAAGCAAACTGCCAATAAAAACATCTAAATCTGGAATTGTTCCACCAACTGCACCAAACAATAGCGCTTTATTTCCAATTTTTTTTCCTAAAACAGCTTCTCCACAAGCTGCTCCAAGTACAATTTGAGTTAATGAGTCCATAATTAAAAGCTAAGTTACTACAACGTTTTGTTATTTGCATAACTTCTTCAAAAATCGTAACATTACATTCCTTAAATAAAAAATAAATGCAAGACCAAAATAACTTATCTGAAACCAAAATTGAAGATCAAAAAATCATCAATAATAAAGAGTTAAACCTTTTTGAAGCTTTAATTCCTGTAGTTATACTAATGTGTTTATTAGCCTATAACATATTTTTTGTAGAAGACCAAGAATGGTTTGGTAGTTATACTAACCAAATTATTTTATTAATTGGTGGTTTAGTTGCTGCTGGTGTTGGATTATTTAATAAAGTGTCTATAAACACTATGGGTAAAGAAATTTGGGAAAACCTTAAAAGTGTTTTTGTTCCAATTATGATTTTATTTTTAGTAGGAGCATTAGCTGGCACCTGGTTAGTTAGTGGAATAATTCCAGCTATGGTATATTATGGCTTACAAGTGTTAAATCCAGATATTTTCTTACCTGCATCAGTTATTATAGCAGCTGTAATATCTATAGCTACAGGAAGTTCTTGGACCACTTCTGCTACAGTCGGGATTGCTTTAATTGGAATTGGAACTGCATTAGGAATTTCTCCAGGAATGATTGCTGGAGCTGTTTTATCTGGCGCCTATTTTGGAGATAAAATGTCACCATTAAGTGATACTACCAACCTTGCTCCTGCAATGGCTGGAACAGATTTATTTACACATATTAAATATATGTCAATTACTACTATTCCTACAATACTTATAACATTAATAGTCTTTGCAATTTTAAGCGCCACAATAGATACTTCTGGAAGCGCAGATGTTTCGGAACTTTTAACTACTATTAGTTCTACATTTAATATTACACCAATACTTTTTTTAGTTCCTGGGTTAGTAATAGCATTAATTCTATTTAAAACAAAACCACTTATAGCTTTGGCTAGTGGAATAATTGCTGCTATTATTTTTGCTTTTATTTTTCAACCGAACATTTTAGATAACCTTGCTAGCACTAAGTTTCAAGCAATTATAAACTCAATTTTTACAGACACGAATATTGTTACATCAAACGAAAAATTAAATGAACTATTTAGTTCTGGAGGAATGAATGGAATGCTTTGGACTATATATCTAATTACTTGCGCTATGTTTTTTGGAGGAATAATGGATGGAATTGGTGCTTTATCTAGAATAACAAATGCGCTATTAAAATTAGCAACTTCTGCCTTTGGTCTTTTTGCAAGTACAGTTATAAGTTGCCTAGGATTAAATGTTGTAGCATCAGATCAATATTTGGCTTTAGTAATCCCTGGTAAAATGTTTAAGAAAGCTTATGAAGATAGAGGTTTAGCTCCAGAAAATTTAAGTAGAACCTTAGAAGATTCTGGAACAGTAACTTCCGTTTTAATTCCTTGGAACACTTGTGGTGCTTATCAAAGTGGTGTTTTAGGTGTTGGTGTTGGCGAGTATTTTGTTTATGCAATTTTTAATTGGTTAAGTCCATTTACAACCTTGTTATTTGCTGCTTTAAACATTAAAATAAAACAACTTATTGAAAAATAGTAAAAAATTATACTAACGATAATTAATTATAAAAAAAACTTATAGAGTTATAAAAATTTAAGATTTTTATAACTCTATTTTTTTAGAAGTAGATAGTATCTTTGTTACAGAAATTAATAACAACATAAATATATAGATATGGCAATTGTAGGAAAAAAATTCCCTGATTTAAGTGTTAACGCAATGAATGAAATGGGCGATACTTTTAAATTAAACGTTTTAGAAGAAGCTATTAATAACAAGAAAAAAGTAATATTATTCTGGTATCCAAAAGATTTTACTTTTGTTTGCCCAACAGAATTACACGCTTTTCAAGCTGCTCTAGGTGAGTTTGAAAAAAGAAATACAGTTGTAATTGGAGCATCTTGTGATACTGCAGAAGTTCACTTTGCATGGTTAAGTACAGCTAAAGATAATGGTGGAATTGAAGGTGTAACTTACCCGTTATTAGCAGATTCTAATCGTAACTTAGCATCTACATTAGGAATTTTAGATATTACTAACGAGCAGTACAATGAAGAAACTGGAGTTGTAACTGTAGATGGAGATAATGTAACCTACAGAGCTACTTATTTAATCGACGAAGAAGGAATTGTATTTCATGAAGGTGTAAACCATATGCCGGTTGGACGTAATGTAAACGAGTTTTTACGCTTAATTGATGCTTATTCTCATGTACAAACAAACGGAGAAGTTTGTCCTGCAAATTGGGAAGAAGGTAAAGATGCAATGGCTCCTAATGCAAAAGGAACTGCTGCTTACTTAGCATCTCACTAACAAAACATACCATTTAAGCACCAACAACTTACATGTTAAGTATTGGTGCTTATTTTTTAAACTAAAAAATTATGATACAAGAATTAGAAAAAGATAATTTATCAGAAATTGTAAGTTCTAACGAAACTGTTATTGTACAATATTCGGCTACTTGGTGTGGAAACTGTAGAATTATGAAGCCAAAATTCAAAAAACTAGCTACAGAAAACGAAGCAATCACTTTTATTATTGCTGATGCTGAAAAATTTCCAGAATCAAGAAAATTAGCAAACGTAGATAATTTACCAACTTTTGCTACATTTAAAAATGGAGAAAAAGTAAACCAAACGCAAACCAACAAGTTTGATGTTTTAAAAGAATTGGTTAACGAAGTTGTTTAATTATTAATACTAATTTTTCTGAATTACGAAAATAAAAATAAAGCAATTCTATGAAACTACCTGTAATAAAACATCTAACACAATTTATAGTAGAAAACGACGAAGATTATTTAGTTGAAACAATAGAAACTCTTGAAGCTTTAACAGAAGTATCATCCTTAAAAGATGAAGAATTAGATGTTATTGGTGAATTAATTTCTAATATGTATGGCGCTTTAGAGGTTAATAAAATGACTAAAGAAGGTATGCCGCAAAAAGAAGCTTTAAACAATTTTATGAAACGTGTTTTAGGTTCTATTGATAAATAAAATCAACACATAATAAGTATACAAATGGCAAAAATAACATTTAAAGGTTCAGAAATTAATTCAATTGGAAACCTTCCAGATTTAAACACTAAAGCACCAAATTTTAAATTAACTGCTGCTGATTTATCAACTAAAACTTTAGAAGATTTTAACGGACAAAACGTTTTATTAAATATTTTTCCAAGCGTAGATACTGGAACTTGTGCTGCATCTGTAAGGCAATTTAATACAGAAGCATCAGAATTAGAAAACACAAAAGTATTATGTGTTTCTAAAGATTTACCTTTTGCTCAAGCTCGTTTTTGTGCTGCTGAAGGTTTAGAAAACGTAATTAATTTATCAGATTTTAAAACAAATAATTTTGGAAATGACTACGGTACAACTTTAACTGATAGTCCATTAGAAGGATTACACTCTAGAGCAGTTGTTGTAATAGATAAAAACGGAACTGTAATTTACACAGAACATGTTGCAGAAGTTACAGAAGAACCAAATTATAAAGCCGCTTTAGAAGCTTTAGTTAATTTATAAAAATCCAAATTATAATATTTATAAAAAAAGAGGAACTAATTAGTTCCTCTTTTTTTATAATTCTCTAAGAAATCACCTTTAGGTTTGCCTTTAGAAAAAGAACTAAATGGTAACGAATAAAAAGGTCTTGTTATTTTTCTAGCTTCTTCGTTTGTTGCATTTTCATATTCAATCTTATAAATTGCTGAATAAATCATTGCACGACCAGTTCCATGATAACAATGCATTAAAACTGGATAATTAGTTTTGTTATCTAATATTTTATAAACACTATCTAAATTAGCTTGGGTAGGTATTTGTACCGATGGAATGTTATAATAATCTACGTTACTAATTGCATTTACAGCTTGTCTTTCTGCATCAATTTCTTTCATAGTTGCAGGATTTAAATCGTCTCCTACGCCTCCATGTCTAAAATCAATAACCGTTTTTATATTATTTTCTTTTAAATAACCTTCAATTTTATTTGGAGGAATAACACCAGACTTAAAAACTTTCCCTTCCGAAACAGTGCCAAAGTTATAATTAACTTTAGTATTGTATAAATGCTGTGCAACCATTGCAAAAACAATAGCTACAAGTATTAATCCTAACCTATTAAAGATGCTTTTTTTTGTCATTTTATTCTGCTGTTAATTTTTTATCAATAATTCTATTCATATAATCCTGAATAAAACTTTTTGCTTTAATTCTTAATGTATTTTTTATAGAGTCTGATACTTTTTTTAGTGGTTTTTCTAATCCTTTATCCTCAATGTTATAAAAACCAATATCTTTTTCACTATCAAAGACATAAATATAATCATCTTGTTGCAAATGAAATGTAGAGCTACTATTTGTAATGGCAAAAGGTTTAACTAATGTATCGTTTAAAACGCTTCTACCCCAACTTCTAATTGGTTTATTATAACCAACTATATCTACAATGGTAGGATAAACATCTATTTGCTGAGCTAAAGAATTATTTACGCCTTTATAATCTCCTTTTGGTGAAAACAAAATAATTGGAACTGAAAACCTGTTTAATGCTTTAGCATAATATGGATAATCTATTAAATTTGTATGATCTCCGGTAATTACAAAAACAGAATTATTATACCATTCTTTTGTTTTAGCTTCTTTAAAAAATTCTTTTAAAGCATTATCTGTATAACCTACACATTTATGCATTGGCAAAGTTCCTAATGGATATTTACCTTTATCTTTTTTAGGGATTATATATGGTGAATGAGAAGATAACGTAAATACTGTAGCCATAAATGGTTCTACTTTTTTAGCTAAAACAGAGTTAACATGCTTTAAATAAGGTTTATCCCAAATTCCCCAAAGCCCATCAAAATCATCGTCATTATTATATTCTGTTTTACCGTAATAATGATCAAAACCAAGAATATTACTAAAACCTAAAAACCCCATAGAACCATTTGGAGCACCATGAAAAAAAGAAGTATCATAATGCATTTCATTTAAAATAGAAACTACAGATTGTGTATCCTGATTTGAGTAAGGTGATGATGTGTAAGCAACTTTAAATGATGGAATTCCTGCTAATACAGAAGACATTCCATGAATAGACTTTCTACCATTTGCAAAAGTATTAGGAAATATTAAACTTTCTTGACTTAATGAATCTAAAAAAGGGGTATAACTTTTATAGTTTGGAATGTTGGTGTTAGTATTAAATGCACCAATATATTCTCTACTTAAACTTTCAACAATTAAAATAACAACGTTTGGCTTATCTTTAGTTACATTATTATATTGTTTTATTGGATTTAAAACAGTTTTAACAATGTCTTCAGAAATTTTATTCTGTTTTTTAAAATAATTTTTATTTATAGTTCTAATAAGTGCAAATGGTGTATTTAAAACCATATCTGCTTGTGATAATATTTTAACGTGCCTACTTGCATCTACTAAAGTAATTGGTCTAGTACTGTGTTTAAAATCCCCTCTAATTCCACCAATACATAATGTTGCAATAACAAGGAATATAACAACAGAACTCAAAAAATATCCTAAACCAGAATTAGTGGTTAAATGGTTTTTAAATTTTATTAGCTTATAAACTTTAATCCATATAAATGCAACAATAAAAAACAACACAAACACATGCCAGTAATCTCTTAAGAAAACAAAAAACAACCCCAAGCCATTAGATTCATTTTGAACAGCTTCTAAAGCTGCTGTAGTTGTTCTTGTTTGCGTAAATTTATAATATATAAAATCTACAAAATTTAAAGCATATGCTATTAAGTTTGTAATAAAATATAAATAAAATAGTACTTTTTGATATCTTTTAGAGGTATTAAAAACTAGAGGAAGTATACTAAAAAGAATAAATAAAGAGTTTATATAAAGGATTGCAGTAGTATCGAAAGCAAAACCTCTATAACAAATGTTTAAAAAATCAGATATCGAATTTATATCAATTAATTCTAGGTTATATATATAAAATAAAACACGCGCTAATTGATAAAAAAAGAATACTAATAAAAGTCTATAAAAAAATATGATGTATTCTTCTAATCTGCCAAAAAAAATCATTCAGGAAGTTTATATTTGTATTAAATTTATACAAAATTACTAAATTAGAATGTAATCTAAATCTATTATGAATAAAACAAAAGAAAGTTTCTTAGTTAATAGAATTAAAAGTGTTGGCTACGCTTTTAAAGGTATGTTACATTTATTAAAAAATGAAGCGAGTATAAAAGTTCAATTTTTTATTGCTTTATTAACGATTGGTTTAGGGTTTTACTTTGAGATATCTTCTTTAGAGTGGATTTTACAGACTTTTGCTATTGGACTTGTTATGAGTATTGAAGGCGTAAATACGGCAATCGAAAAGACAGCTGATTTTATTCACCCAGAACACCATACCAAAATAGGTGTAATTAAAGATGTTGCTGCTGGAGCAGTTTGTATAGCTTCATTCTCCGCAATAATTGTTGGATGTATTATTTATATTCCAAAGTTTATGAGTTAAATTTGTTGTTAATAAGTTCTACTAAAGTGACTTTTTTATATCTGTAATTGTTTAGTATAACAATAATGAATTTGTATTTTTGTTAAAACCCAATTTTTGAAATGGCAAAAACCTCTAAAAAAGAAAAAACACCTAAGTCTAAAACTAAATTGCCAGCTTTTAAGTTTCCAAAATTTGAACTTACAAATCAGCATCGACTTATTTTAGGAAGTCTATTAGGCTGTTTAGGACTTATTCTTTTTGTGTCTTTCCTTTCATTCTTATTTACAGGTCAAGCAGATCAAAGTACCATTTCAGAGTTTACAGACAAAACAATTGAAGCTAAAAATTGGATGAATAAGTCTGGTGCATGGCTAAGCCATATTTTTATTTTAAAAGGATTTGGTATTGCAGCATTTTTACTTTCTGGTCTTACATTACTTTCTAGTATTTATGTATTTACTAATGCTTCAAAAAAACGCATACAAAAACAATGGTTTTGGGGACTTTTAAATATGACATGGTTATCAGTTTTGTTTGGTTTTTTTACAAAAGAAAATGATTTACTTAGTGGTGTAATTGGTTTTGAATTAAATACATTTCTTCAAATATATATTGGGAAAATTGGAACAGCTTTATTACTATTATTTCTATTTATAACATACTTAGCTATTAGGTTTAAAGTAACACCTCAAAACATTACAGCTTTATTTAAAAACGCTAAAAAAGATATTAAAGAAGATTTTAACGAAGCTCAAAAAGACTTTGTCCCAATAGATAATACGCTTTCTGATGAAGCTGAAGCTATAAAACAAAGTATTAAAAATACGGAAGCAACACTTAGTCCTTCTCCAGAATCTAATACTTTAGAAATCGAAAACACTGAAGAAATAGAATTACAGACAACAGTGAAACCTACTGAAATGTCAAGTATTGAAACCACAAGTGATTTTCAAATTGAAGTCCCTAAAGAAGAAGAAGAAGAAACTGTCGAAATTAAAGTTGAAAAAATTGGTGAAGAAAAATCTGAAACAGACAACCTTGCAGGTAAATTAGTAGAAGATTTTGGAGAGTTTGATCCAACACTAGAACTTGGAAATTATCAATTTCCACCTTTAGATTTACTTAAAAAATACGACAATGAAAGTGTTACAATAAATAAAGATGAATTAGAAGAAAATAAAAATAAAATTGTTGACACATTAAATAATTATAAAATTGGTATTGCAAGTATTAAAGCTACTATTGGTCCAACAGTTACATTATATGAAATTGTTCCAGAAGCTGGAGTTAGAATTTCAAAAATTAAAAACTTAGAAGATGATATTGCGTTGTCTTTATCTGCATTAGGGATTAGGATTATTGCTCCAATCCCAGGAAAAGGAACCATTGGTATAGAAGTACCTAATAAAAACGCAACTATAGTTTCTATGCGCTCTGTAATTGCATCGCAAAAATTCCAAAAAACAGAAATGCATTTACCCATTGCTATTGGAAAAACTATTAGTAATGAAACCCTAGTTGTTGACTTAGCTAAAATGCCACACTTATTAATGGCCGGAGCAACTGGACAAGGTAAATCTGTTGGGTTAAATGCTGTCTTGACCTCTCTAGTTTACAAAAAACATCCTGCCGAAGTTAAATTTGTTTTAGTAGATCCGAAAAAGGTAGAATTAACTTTATTTAATAAAATTGAACGACATTATTTAGCAAAACTTCCTGATGATGGCGATGCTATTATTACAGATAACACTAAAGTTATTCATACTTTAAATTCTTTATGTATTGAAATGGATAATCGTTATGAAATGCTTAAAAATGCATTATGTCGTAACATCGTAGAATACAATCAGAAGTTTAAAGACCGAAAACTAAACCCTAATGATGGACATTCGTATTTACCATACATAGTTTTAGTTGTAGATGAATTTGCAGACTTAATTATGACTGCTGGTAAAGAAGTAGAAACACCTGTAGCACGCTTAGCACAGTTAGCTCGTGCAATTGGAATACACTTAATAATTGCCACACAAAGACCTTCTGTTAATGTAATAACTGGTATTATTAAAGCTAATTTCCCAGCTCGTATAGCATTTAGAGTTTCTAGTAAAATAGATTCTAGAACTATTTTAGATGCTGGAGGAGCAGATCAACTAATTGGTCGTGGAGATATGCTTTATACTCAAGGTAATGATATGATTCGGGTACAATGTGCATTTGTTGACACACCTGAAGTAGAAAAAATTGTAAATTATATTGGTGCACAAAAGGCTTATCCAGAAGCTTACCAACTTCCAGAATTTGTAGGTGACGAAGGTGGCACAAATCTTGATATAGATATATCCGATAGAGATAAACTATTTAGAGAAGCTGCAGAAATTATTGTAACAGCACAACAAGGATCTGCTTCTTTATTACAGCGTAAACTTAAATTAGGTTACAATAGAGCTGGAAGAATTATAGACCAATTAGAAGCTGCAGGCATTGTTGGCGGATTTGAAGGTAGTAAGGCAAGGCAAGTTTTAGTTCCAGATTTTATTGCTCTAGATCAATTATTAGAAAACGAAAAACAATAGATTATAACACGTTAGATTATGAAAAAAATCATTCTTATTTGTAGTATTTTAATATCAAGTTTAGGTTTTGCTCAAAACAATAATTCTGCAAAAGCATTACTTACTGAGGTTTCTATAAAAGTAAAATCTTACAAAAATATAAGTATAGATTTTAAATATGTTTTAGATAATACTAAAGAAAATATTCACCAAGAAACTCGTGGAGATGTTGTAATGTCTGGTGATAAGTATCGTTTAAACATATTAGGTTTAACTAGAATATTTGATGGAAATAAACTATATAGTATTTCTCCCGAAGATGAAGAAGTTAGTATTTCTAAAGAAGATGAAACTGAAGCAACTATTACACCAAGCAGAATGCTATCATTTTATGAAGATGGATATACTTATAAAATGGATATTATTCAAAATGTTCGAGGACGAAAAATTCAGTACGTAAAGCTAACGCCTATTGATAGCAATTCTGAAATTAAATATATATTATTAGGTATAGACAATAACACTAAGCACATTTACAACTTAATAGAAATGGGTAAAAACGACACCAAAACTACCTTGACTGTTAATTCTTTTAAAACAAACGAAACATTGTCGAAAACCTTATTTACCTTTGATGCTTCAAAATATAGCGATTACTATATTAACAATCTGGATTAACCTTTTGTGAAAATACTAGATAGGTACATATTAAAAACCTTTTTAAAAACTTTTATCAGCGTGTTTGTTATACTCATGCTGATTTTTGTATTACAAGCAATTTGGCTTTATATAAAAGAATTAGCAGGTAAAGATCTAGACATATTAACTATTTTAAAGTTTTTATTTTATATAACTCCAACTTTAATCCCACTAATTTTACCTCTTACCATATTACTATCTTCCATTATGGTTTTTGGTACTTTTGCGGAAAACTACGAGTTTGCAGCAATGAAATCTACAGGTATTTCATTACAACGTGCTATGGCTAGTCTTAGCATATTTATAGTATTACTCTCCTTAGTTACATTTGTTTTTAGTAATAATATTATTCCTTGGGCAGAATTTGAAAGTCATAATCTTAGAAAAAATATAGCAAAAAAGAAACCTGCAATGATAATTGCAGAAGGACAATTTAATAATATAGGGGAAGATTTTAATATAAAAGTATCTGAAAAATCTGGTGAAAATGGAGAGTTTTTAAAAGATATTGTTATACATCAAAAATCCGGAAGATTACTTCAAAATCATATTACAACTATTGCAAAAAACGGAGAACTTTTAAGTTCTAAAGACTCTAACGTCTTACAACTTATTCTATTTGACGGCTATTATTATGATGATACACCATCTAAAAACAGAAAAGATTACTACAAACCATTAGTTAAAACATACTTTAAAAAGTACGTTAAAAACTTAGATCTATCTCAATTAAATAAAATAGATTTAGACGAGAAAAAAGTAACAGGTAGATATAGTATGCTAGATATAGTTGATTTAAACTACTCAATAGATTCTTTAAAGAAACAAAGAACTAATAATTATAAATCTTTTTCTAGTTCTTTATACAAACGTACAAACCTAGAAAACCTTGATTTAACAATAACGGTAAAAAATGATTCTGCTTATAAAGGAGAAATATTAGACTTATTTACATACAAAAAACAAACACAGCTATTAGACTATGCTATAAACACATTAGCAAGTACAAAGCAAATGTTAAAAACAAAGCGCTTAACTTTAGAAACAGAAAACTCTTTATTAAATAGGCATGGAATAGCATTGCATAAAAAATTTGCATTAGCAATTGCTTGTATTATTTTATTTTTTGTTGGTGCACCTTTAGGTGCTTTAATAAAAAAAGGTGGACTTGGATTACCAATGGTAATTGCAATAGTTCTATTTTTAACCTATCATTTTATGGGATTATTTGCAGAAAACAGCTCTAAAACGGGTAACTTAAACCCTGTACTAGCCGCTTGGTTTTCTACACTAGTTATGCTTCCTCTAAGTATATTTTTAACAACTAGAGCAAAAGCAGATCGTAGTATTTTTGAATTTGACCACATTACAAATAAATTAAAAAAATGGTTTAAAATTGAATCAAATAAAAAAATTACAAATGAATTTACTAAAACAAGAATTGCTATTAAAGATTTGAATAAAACGGAATTACACGAGTTAAATCAGTATAAAACTAATTTTAAAACAACTTCAAAAATTGCATATTCAACATACATTATTACTATTGTGTTGTTTTTAGCATATTTTATATTAAAAAATAATAAGCAATTACCATTAGCAATGGCAAGTATAAACATTAGCGGAATTTGCTTAATAATCTATGTGGTTTATATGCTAAAATCTGAACAGTTTATAAAGCAATATAGACGTTTATTTAATAGAGCAAATCCATCAATTGGACAGAAAATATTAGGTTTTGTTTTTTATCCTTTTTTACATCAATTAAATAAAAAATCAATATAAGATCTATATTTAAATAATAGAAACTATTATGAGCACAACTACTCAACAAAAAGATTTAAAATTAAATACAATTCAAGAAGCTATTAACGATATTAAAGCTGGTAAAGTTATTATTGTTGTTGATGATGAAGATAGAGAAAACGAAGGTGATTTCTTAGCTGCTGCAGAAATGGTTACTCCAGAAATGGTTAATTTTATGGCAACACACGGACGCGGATTAATTTGTACACCATTAACAGAGAAACGCTGTAAAGAACTTGATCTTCACGCAATGGTTTCAAATAACACAGACCATATGGAAACCGCTTTCACCGTTTCTATAGATTTAAAAGGAAAAGGTGTAACAACAGGTATTTCCGCAGGAGATAGAGCTTTAACAATCCAGTCTTTGATAAATGAAGACACAAAGCCTTTTGATTTAGCAAGACCTGGACATATATTCCCTCTAATTGCTAAGGAAGGTGGTGTTTTACGCAGAACTGGACATACAGAAGCCGCAATAGATTTTGCGCGTTTAGCTGGATTAAAACCAGCTGGTGTTATTGTTGAAATAATGAACGAAGACGGAACAATGGCTCGTTTACCTCAACTTATAGATGTAGCTAATCGCTTTGATTTAAAAATAGTATCAATCGAGGATCTAGTAGCCTATAGAATGGATCATGATTCTTTAATTACTAAAAAAGAGGATTTTAATATTGAAACACGTTTTGGTCAATTTAGACTTAGAGCCTATCAACAAACTACAAATAAACAATTACACATTGCTTTAACAAAAGGAGAATGGACAACAAATGAAGCTATTCTAACGCGGGTGAATTCAAATTTAATAAACAACGACATATTAGGAACACTTACCAATAACGCTGATAAAAAACTGGACCAAATGTTTAGTGTTATTAATAATGATGGAAAAGGCGCTATACTTTTTATTAATCAAGAATCTCAAAACATTAATTTATTATCTAGATTAACAGAATTAAAAGCTGCTCAAAATCCAAATCAAGTCGTTAAAGCTCCAGAAATCAAAATGGATAGTAAAGATTTTGGTATCGGTGCACAAATTTTACATGATTTAAATATTCATAAACTGAAACTAATTTCTAATTCTCAACAAACCAAACGAGTTGGAATGATTGGTTATGGTCTAGAAATTGTTGATTATGTGACTTACTAAAAGTTAATTTTAAATAATACAAAAAAACGCAACTTAATAACTAAGCTGCGTTTTTTTGTGTTTAGTGTTTTAGCTGTATTTTCTAATAATAGCTGCCATTTTTATTGCTCTTTTCTTAACTTCCTCTTCAGTCCATCCAATTTTAATTAAACAAGAAATATTTCGACCTATAAAATGATCTGATTGAGAAAAACCTTGCTTAGCAATTTTAGACAAACCTTGTTTAACGGATTCAGATAATGGAAATAAACTTTTAGCTTCTTTTAAATGTTCCCATTTTCTAACATAATGCCAATTATTATCATAATAATGAAAACAAACATCTACGCCTTCACTCTTAAAATCTGACATTACTTTTCTAGCAATATCTAATGTTGGTAAAAAGAAATTTAAAAATGCATAGCTTTCTACTCCTCCATCTGGAACTGTCCTAAATTCAATATTATTATTACCATTTAATTCTTCTCTAAGAATTGTGTAATGCTTTTTCTGAATTTCTAAAAATTCATCTAATCTTTTAAACTGTGCTAAACCAATAGCAGCATTTAATTCTGAAATCCTAAAATTATAACCTAAATATGGATGTGTTTCTGCGCCACGATCTTTTCCAATGTGATCATGTCCATGATCTTGATACAAGTCTGCATTGACAGCATAATTGTTATGGTTAGTAATAACTGCTCCTCCTTCACCACAAGTAATTGTTTTAACATAATCGAAAGAAAAACAACCTGCATCGCCTATTGTTCCTAGATATTTACCATTATAAGTTCCTCCAATTGCTTGACAAGCATCTTCTATCAATTTTAGATTATGTGTATTGCAAATAGACTTAAGGGCATTTAAGTCAGCCATACTTCCACACATATGCACAGGCATAATAGCTTTTGTTTTTGATGTAATAGCTTTCTCTACTGCTTTAGGACAAAGTGTTAAAGTTTTATCTATATCAACCAACACAGGTATTGCTCCTAGCATTAAAATAGCTTCAAAACTAGCAACAAAAGTAAAAGTTGGCATAATAACCTCATCTCCTGCTCCAACACCAGCTAAGGCCATTGCTACAGATACTGCTGCTGTACCACTAGACACTAACTGTGCATGCTTAACCTTAAATTTATTTTCTATTTCGGTTTCTAAATCTTTAGCTTTAAAAATATTGTTTCGCATACCATCAAAACCATAACGCATTAAAACTCCTGTTTCCAATACATCATTTACCTCTTTACGTTCTAAATCACTAAATTTTTCAAATCCTGGCATATATTTTAACTTAAATCAATTATTACTTCATCTAGAGGTTTTCTAACTTTCTTTAATTTAGACATAAAATCGTCTTGTGCTCTATAGCCTATTGGCATAACTAAAACTGATTTTAAATCTTTATCCTTTAATTTGAATTTATTATCGTATTCATTTGATAAAAACCCCTCCATAGGACAAGCATCTATTCTTAAATTAGCACATACCGTTAACAAATTACCCATTGCTAAATAAGCCTGATTTGTTGCCCATAATTCTATATTTTCTTGGCTTTTAGTATTGAAATCAGAAATTAAATAATCTTTAAACCCTTTTAAAATATCATCTGGTGTTTGTCTTATTTTTTTAATTCGATTAAAATAAGTTTCAATATAATTGGCATCTATCTTAGAGTCAATACAAAATACTAAAACATGAGAGGCTTGAGCTACCTGTTCTTGATTCATAGTTATTGGCACTAAATCAGATTGCAGTGATTTATTTTTCAAAACAATTAATTTAATAGGCTGTAAACCATAAGAGGTAGCCGTTAAATTAAAAGCTTCTTTTATAATGTTTATATCTGGTTCTGAAACAAACTTATTATCATCAAACTTTTTAGTTGCGTATCTAAATTGTAACGCTTCTATAATTGACATATCTTCTATTTTTTGTAAAAATAATGATAGAAAAACATTAAACATATTAATTTACATACTTTATCTTTTTCTTTAAAAAATTATTAAAAAAGTACGCTTTTTGTTTGAATAGATTGGAAAAGGGTTTTATATTTGCACTCGCATTACGCTAATAGCGTATATGACACTCAGGAGAATTGGCAGAGTGGTCGAATGCGGCAGTCTTGAAAACTGTTGAGGGTCACA
>NZ_JBELDZ010000024.1:0-33694 GCF_042094015.1 Aurantibacter sp.
CAAGTTACAATTGTAATTTGGAGTTTTTTAAGTTAAAACCTAAAGTGAAAATTATTTAGAAGTAGTATACCAATCCAACTGTACAACTTCAATATCATCAGAAGAAGCATTAACTTGCATTTTAAATAAACCAACATTACTAAAACCTTCTTTGTTTCTATAATGATATGGATATACTTGTTTAGGTTTAAAATCTAAAACAGCACTTGCAGCATTATTTACAGGCATTGTCCAAGGTAAATTCATACAAACAAAAGCTTTGTCAATATTTTTAAGTTTTCGCATTTCAGGGATATCTTCCGTGTCACCAGAAATGTAAATACGTTCTTCTCCAATAGTTAAAACATAACCATTTCCTCTTCCTTTTTCGTGAAAGTGTAACGCTTCTTCACGTAAATTATACATTGGTACAGTTTCAACACCAATACCTTTTATTGTTTTGGCATTTCCATTGTGTAGTACAATGGTTTTACGCTGTAAGTTCTCAGGTAATTTTTCTTTAACAGCTAAAGGTGCAACAATAGTTGCTTTACTTAAATCTAAACTATCTAGTGTTGGAATATCTAAATGATCAAAATGTATATCTGTAATAAAAACCAAATCAGCAGATTTCTGATCTTTAAAAGCTTCTTTTCCTCCAAAAGGATCTATGTAAATAACTTGATCTTCGTACTCCAAAACCATTGTTGCGTGCTCAATAGGTGTAATTTTTAATTCAGAAACGGTTTTTAGAACTTCTGTAACTTCTTCTGTGTCTGTTGTGGCTTTTTCGTCTTTCTTACAACTAGATAAAACTAAAATTGAAGCTAAGGCAATAATATAATAGGTTTTCATATTTTGAATATATTTTAAAGTAAAAATAGATTTTAAAATTCATTTAAGAAATAATGTAACAAATAATTCGCTTTTGCTACCTATAAAGTGAATGATTTAATTTCTTTCTTCATTTTTTTTATCGAAATTAGACAACTATTATACTAACTAAAAAAAGAAACACACATATGGCTGACGAATTTGACCTTTTAGAAACTAATTCTAATCAAAAATCTGAAAAAGTAGATGTTAATTGGGGAAAAGCAATTGACACAATGAAATCTAAATTATCTCAAGAAGATGATCCAGAAAGACGTCAAAAAATTCTTAATGCTACTTTAGATGATGTGGTTGGAATGGCAGAAAAGGACAGAACTAGTCTTTTAGATGCTATTAAAGATTTAACAGATTATCAAGATGAGGTTGGAATTTTGTTTGAACGATTCTCTTCACTTAATGCTAACGAGCAAAAAGTAATAGATGATGCTCAAAAAGCATTAGAGAGATCAAAAGTTGAATTAGAAGATGCTCAAAATAAGCCAGACACTTGGTGGAATAATCTTTGGGGAAGAAAAAGCAAAATTGCTAAAGCAGAACAAGCTTTAAAGGATGCCGAAAAAGTTAGAGCTGGAGCAGATAATAAAGCAAAGGCAATGTTTCAAGAACGTATTGAAGGTGCAGATGTTCAGACATTATTAAGCGAATTATCTTTTAAATCTCAAGCTGCGGTAACACGTTTAAAAAATAGAGAAGTAGAAATAAAAGAAGTAGAAGATAAGTTGCAAGTTGCAATTTTTGAAGCATCTAAAAATCATTCTAAAGCTTTAGAGAAAAAGAAAGAAGTAGAAGCAAAATTAGAAGAGCAATACGCATCATTAAAACAAGCACGCCAAGCTTTAGAAGATATTGTAGACAAGCAAACTTCAGAATATGCAGAAGCTATAGCTAAAGTAACTACAATAGAACAAAAAGTAGAAGAATTAGAAGGACTTAAAAACGCTTATACAACACTTTCGGCATCTAAAGACAGTTTTGTACACAAGCATAATTTAACTATAAAAGTATTAACCTCTTTACGTAGTAACTTACAAACGCACAGAGCAAAATTAAAATCTGATACAGAAGAACGTTTAAAGTATTACGATGGTTATGTTGTAGCATTAAAAGCTAGAACAGACCAAGAATTTGCAGCCATTTTAGAGCATTTAGGAGTTAAAACCGATGAACATATTGGAGAAACTCTAGCATCTATGCATAGCGCAAGTGCAAGAGCAAGACAAGAAATGATGGATAATATTCCAGTACACGAAAAAGTAATGCAAGGTGTTTACGGAAGTTATGCCGAAGCTTTACAAGAGATTCGTGAGAAAGATGTGGATATTCAAAAGAATTTTGCAGATCGCTACGGAATAGATATGAAAGAAATTTTTGAAGACTATTACAAAGCCGACGGAAATGCGCCAACTGGAGATTCTGGAGAACCAGATGCACCAAAACCAACTAACGATTCTGGAGACGATTTATTAAGTTAAGAAACTCATTTGTCTGTTCGATCGCAGTCGAGAACTCTATAGAATAGAAATAATTATAGCGTTACTAACTTTTGTTTTTAAAGGCAAAAGTTAGTCAGGCTTTCCGCTATATCTTTTTTTTGCCATTTATGGCAGCAAAAAAAGGATGCCGCTTTAATCCCTAACGGAACTACTCAAAATTTTAATAGTTTATTTGAATGTTTTAAAGAACCACATCAATCAATTATAGAATGAATAAAAAACAGCTAAAAGGAAAAATTTATAAATTAGCTGATGGAGTTCCTTTAAAACTTGATAGAATGACTATAAATCTGTTAGATTCAAACAAGCTTTTAGTTACAAGTTGGATAAATACTATCGATTTTAAAAGTATTACTAAAGACTTGGTAAATAAAGAGCTAATAGAGTTAAAAGCACTGTTTTCTGAATTGATGAGTTCCTTTAATGAATTTGATATAATATTAACTTCGAATAATTTATCTATTGAATATCATATAGCTTTTGATGATTCAGGTAAAGCGGGAATAGGTTTGTGTTCTGAACTTGATGGTAAAATAAACTGGTATATATAATGATTGTAACACCTTTAGATTCGGCAGTATTAGATAGTAAAGAGCATTATGTTTTTTACCATAAAAAAGTTGACTTTGCACTTAAAGAATTAATTATTTCTGTACAGAATAATAAACTGTGTACAGAACAAGAAGTGGTGTTTTTTAAACAATACTGTGATTTGCTTTTGTATTCTATAGAAGCTATGCGTGTAAAATATATGTTTGACGATGAAGATAATATGAAAGTCGATTTAGCAGAATCTGGTTTTCCTAATTATTTAGAGTTTCGTTACTTGTATAACGATTTATCTTTACGAGATAATTACTTACACAAACTAAAAGATATTAAGACACTACAAGACGAATTTTTAGATGTTTTATTAAAAAAGAAGCAACCTATAAAACGCGATAAGTTATTCCAAGCATCATCAATTGTGTATTACACATCTGTAAAACAAGAGTATATTTTTAATCGTTTTGTACAAGGTAAATTAGTAGAAAGCAACGATAAAGAAAAAGGAGATTATATAGTGAGTTGGAGCTTTTTCGATATTTCGCATAATAGACCATTTGTATGTTTTATGTACTTTAATTATAATGGTAAAGATGTTGAAGACGATAAACAAGAACTTTACGATACCTTAAATGCAGTTGCAGATAGAGAAATGAGTTTAGATACAATGGCTTATGGAATAGATAAACGCTTAAAAGATGTCCATCCAACTTATATTAAGCGAATAGATTTAGGTCCATTCCATAATATATTTGCCAAAGACGAAAATGATATTACGCACGCTATTTTAGAAAGTATTTCTAAAAAAGAAGTGCCTTTAGAATCTTACGCATTAAGCTTAAAAATTGATGAGGTAAAAACAGGAAGTACATTTTCTGAAGGCGGTTATTTTAGTAAACAAACTTTACAAAAATGGAACGATGTAGAAAGCTATAAATATGTTTTTGCTCCACATAGAATTATCCAATTATTATATAACAAAACACCAAATCTAATGAACAAATTAGCAGAAATGCCTTTTGAAGTCAGCGATTTGAAAATGAAATAAATGGTTTAAAGTAAAAGGATAGAACTTTTAAGTACATTCTCCTAAACAAATAAACCAATCAACTTATAAACTTAAAAATGGAACACAACACAACTTTCCCTATAAAAAACAACGAATTAGATATGCTTCGAGACGAAGCATCATCGTACTTAAAAAGTGTACAATGGGAACAAAGTTCTAGAGCAAAAAATAAAGATAAAAATGCAAAAGATGAATCTATTTTGCTGTATTTGTCTAAAGCAAATAATGGTGGTTCATTACAAACAACATCGGTTTCTAAAACTATTTTAGCTTTAAAAAAGCGCTTGTTGCCAGATTCTGTAGCAATTCCATTGTTTTTAAATCAGACCTTATATGCAGTTCAGGAAGGATTAACTTTGGGAACTTGGATTAAAGATTCATATTATGATGCATCGGGTTTATCAAGCTTAATTCAGAATAAAAGCGCATTAGATTCTAACGGGAAACGCGAATACGAAAGTAAAATGTATACAGGAACAGCTTTTATGTTGTTCTCTACAGCTTACTATGTTTTACATCAATTAAAACCAAATGCTTCAGACGATTTAAGTGTGATGAAGCAAAAGTTTGCAGGAATTCCTGAGGTGTCATTTTTATCACCTTTAAAAGGATTTTCTTGTGCTATGTTTTATTTCGATAAATACTTATCGCATCCAGAAATTGTAAAATCAGATAAAGATGTTATCGACTTTACAGTGGTTTATTTTGAAGCATTAATTGCCGAAATTCAACTTAGAAAAAGCACATTAGAATATACAGAAACGGTTGAGGATAGAACGTATAAATTAGAAAATACAGAATTTACAATTTCGGGTTGGAGTAATTCTTTTTCTGGAACAGCAAAAAGTATAGAATTTAATAAAATTAAGTTCGAACAAATAGTTGGAAACCGAGATGCAAAACACTTTGCAAGACGATTAACAGAACGTATGTTAAGTTACGATTTTGAAGCAAAGAAAAATCCATTTCAAGAACTTGGTGGATTTATGCCGGTTTTTATGGGATATGGAATTCCAGGAACAGGAAAAAGTATGCTTATTGCAGCAATTGCAACCAAGTTAAAAGAACATTGTGATGTATTAGATATTCCATTCTTATTTCATCCAATGCCAGATACGCTAATTAGTACATTTCAAGGTGGATCAGCAGAAAAAATGGTGGAGTGGATGAAACCTATGCAAGATCCAACTAAACTTATTTTTGCACCAATAGATGATGCCGAAAATAATTTACAAGAACGTACAGCGCAAGGTGTTTCGGCTGGAGTTAAAGAAGTTATTGGTGTGTTTTTACGTTATACAGAAGGCGCGTATGCTGTAAATTACGGAAATAGTTCTATTGGATTATTTACCAATTTGCCAGAAATGTTGGACAAAGCTGTAATTTCTAGAGTGCAAGGTCGTTTTAAAATTGATGGCGCAAGAACCGAACACGATTTCTTAGATCAGGATCATTTATGGTGGCGTAAATTAGATAAAACAATGCCGGATTTTGTAAATATGACAAGTCCAAATGACTATGAATATTTAAAAGACCAAGGTTTAGCTAAAAATATGGGCGATATTTTAAACAGTATCGAAAAACCATCTGAAGCTCGTGTTTTAGATGCTTACAGTAAAGCCGAAAAATTACACAGTACAGATAATCATTTATTTTTTTCAAGCTTATATAAAGAAATCCAGAATATATTTCCATTTTTCTCTTCTAGAGATGTTAGGAATATCCAAAGTGCTATTTCGTTACGCTTAACAGATTTTGATTTAGAAAAAGATTGGTTTGAGAATCCTGAAATTTATTTCAAACAAGATTACAATACCAAACATAATATGTTACAAGAGTTAATGAAAGCCAATATGAAAGGTTTAAATTTCTCTGATATTAGAAGACAAGAAGTAGTACGTTATTTAGATAATGTAGCAACTATTGCAGATACAGACTTTAAACGAAAAGTAGATGCAAGAGTAAACCAGTTAAATATTGAAACTAAAGCGAGACAAAATTTTGAGAACCATTAAATAAATTTAAAATGGAAGAAACGAATAAATCAGAGGTTGAGTCTAAAGAATCATCAAATTTAAATTTACAAGATTATCTATCTTTAGGATATATTTTTCTTTTAGTTTTAGGTGTTTTTCATGAAACAATATATTATAAGTTTTTAGACATTAATATTTTAGAATATTCTTCAGTTTTAGATGTTTTAATAAGTCCTGTTTCTGTAATTACAGGAAACCTTAAATTAGGTTTGGCAGTTGTTTTTGCTTTGTTTATGACTTATTTTCTTAAGATGTTTATGCCTAAATACTATGCTTATTTATCTAGGAGAAAGAAATATCAGTCAGGTAAGAATAAGGTTAAAGTAGATAAAGCTAGTGAATCATTAAAGACAAACGGTTTTATGATTTCTATGTCAGTTTTTATGGTCTTTTCAGTCTTTATAGGAATGGGATTTGGTAGAGGTATGAAAGAAAAAAGACGTCTACAAAACGAAGATATAAAGTACACACATGAATTGATTTTTGAAGACAATCAAAAAGAGAAAATAAAGATGTTAGGAAAAAATAGTTTATATGTTTTTTACGTAAATAAAACTAAAGGAGATATTTTAATTTCACCAATTGATGGTAATATTAAAACCATTAAAAAAATGAAGATAAAATAAATGATTAAAAGATTTTTTTCCTTCAAGAAAATATAAAAGAAAGTATTTAATAATGCAAAAACTAAAAGAAGCAAACTTATATAATCACGAACTAATTCCTATAAGCGGGAAGTTAGTAGAACGTTATAATACCTGCTTAATAAAATTAGGATTTACGCCAACAAAATTGACTAATTTCCATATAGATGGTATAGGTTGGAGTCCTGAAATTGCTAACGAAAAAGATAACGTTAGCTATTTAAATAATGGTGAAGCTAATCTGCATGGAATATTAATATCGCCTTTACAATATAAAAAACCAGTTTACGAACCATTCCATACGTTTGATCGTGAAATGATGCAACAGGTATTTAGCATTCATGGCGATAAAATTAAAGATATAACTAGAGATTGTGCCATTTGTATAGATTTTGATCAATATATAGATGCTTTTTATGAGCCTTTAGATGTTTTAAAATATAAAGATGTAGAAATTAGTTTTCATTTAATTAACGATTTAGAAGAGAAGCAAAAGGAGCAAAGACGATTAATTTCTAAGTTTAAAACAGATCATAATTTTATAGATGAGGATTTACAAGCAGAATTATTAGAATCTGCTAATTCTTATGGCGATTTACGAGATAGAGATTTAAGTTTACATAGTTTAACGTATACTTCAAGTTCATTTTACACAAAAGCTTTTGGAGGCGTTTATGTATTAAGAGATTTTATAAAACCTATTGTTGTTTTTAACGATTTAAGTTGGTACAAAGAAGCAATAAAAGATACTATTTATGACGTGTTACTATTTAATATTAGTCAACCAGAATTAATAGAGAAATTAAAAGATCATACGATTGTTTCGTGCGATTTAGAACGTATTGTTCAGACAGAACGTTATGAACGTATTAAGAAATTTGAATTAATTTCAGCTTTAAAAGAAACAACACATTCTAAAAAAGACATTCTAAACGATCCATTATTATTTAAAAGTTATTTAAATAAATTAGATATAAAACGACGTAAACATGTTATGTCTGTAGAATTATATTTGGAGAAACTAGAAGTAAGTAACCAATATAAAATAGCTGATTTAATTGATAACGACTTGTATTTTGGTTTGCATGAGCCACATTCCTCATTAACAACTAATCAAAGCGACTTAATTTGGAAACTGTTAAATGATGTTTCTGTAAAAGATGTACTACATTTATACTGGTATGATAAAGAAGCTTTTTATAAAGCTTACAATGCTTGGGATGATGGATTTAAAGATTGGGTAATTGAAACTATTAGTAACAAAATAGGCTAGAAGTAGACTTATAAATTAAGAACAAGGATTATGACATTAGAACTTATCATATTTATAGCCACAATAGTATTTGGAATATTATTATACTGGCGCGAATCTAAGAGTAATAAAATATATCGATTTTTAAATAAATTAATGTATTCTGAAGAATTGCAAATGAAGCCTACTAGTAAAAAAGGATTCATATACGATCAGAATTTTGTAATGCGTTTGGTTTATATTTCGTTATTGTTTTTGGCAGCAATATTAGTTTCAAAACTTATTTTACCAATAGAGATAGCAACTATAAATTTATTTCTATCAAGTATTTTAGGAACATTAGTTGGAACTTATTTAGCAAGTATTATAATAAAATCGACTAAAGTTATTGAAGAACAAACCGATAATTTAGAAGATTTAGTAGATGAAACTATTAATAAAGGAAAAGAAATTTTCGAAGATTTAAAAATAAAAGATTCTAAAGTAGAAGAAGATTCTACAGAAGAAGTTAAGCAAGAACCTGAACATTCTAAAAAGAGTGCTAGAGAACGTTTGAAAGATAAAGGGTTAATGTAGATTTTTTTAAAGAGAATTTTATAAAGAATTAAATCAACTAATATTATGATTAAAAATTATTGGAACAAAGGCATAAAACAAAAAGTAATAACTGTTGTTATTGCTTTAGTATTATTGATAGCGTTATTCTTTTTAAGAGATGATTATCAACCGGTATTATTGTTCTTGCGTAAATTTATTTTTATAATTCTGTTAAGCTTATTAGTATTATTCTTGGGATTAAGAGCTTTTCGTAATTCAGCTTCAGCATTAAAACGTATTGTAATTTTAATAGGATTAATTATTTTTTTTGGAGCTATTTATTTTGTTGGATTTCAAATGAAATTTTATGATTATATGAAAACTTATAACGTTTTTAATAATCTTAATAAAGTCGAAATTAATGACTTGCCTTTAACACATAATGAACGTATTCAACCATTACAAAATATTTTTTCTATGGCTAATGAAAGTGTTGGTGAAACAAAAGATGTGTCTTTACCGCATTTGGTTAGAATAGATTCTACTAATCAATGGACTATGGCAATTCAACCATCAGAAAAATATGTAATGCAGCGTTTAAACGATAATACGGAAGAAGTGTTTTCTGTATCTAGTACAACACCTTTTCCGCGTTTCTCTAGCGATAATAGAATTCCTGTAACTTTCTCCATAGGAGAATCTTTAAAGTTTAGTAGAAATACATATAATGCAGTTGTGCAACGCTTTAATCCTTGGCAATTGTTTACAATGGAACCAAGCGATACGTTTTATATGAAAAACGATAAAGGCGCTTGGGTACAAGTAGTAAGCTTAATTAAATGGAAAGGTTTCTTTTTTCCTTACCCAAGTTTTGGTGGTGTAATGGTTATAGATAATGGTGAACACGATTTTAACGATTATATGGAACGTATGTTTATTGGAAAAGGAACTTATGTTTCTCCAGAAGATATGCAAAATCATATTTACTTAACACGTCAGAATACGTTATCGGAAAAAGTATCTCAATTACAAGCAGAATCTTTAAAGTTTTTAGGAGGATTTAGCGATCCATTACCTTGGAATATGGAAACTGCAGTTAAAATACCGAATCTTCCAGACGATCAAAATCAGCAACCTTACGTAACAGATTTTGATTTTAGTACAACAAAAATCAATGCTTATTCTGGTTTATATCATTGGTTTGGATTAGAACCAGTAGGAAACGAGCGAACAAGTTTAACCTTTAGTGTGTTTATTCCAGCAGATGGAACAGATAAATTATATTATTATGATCACGCTTCTAAAAAGCAAGGTTATGCAGGTGTTTCTGCAATGCCTTCTAAAGTTCGAGAATCTCGTAAAGAGTACGATTGGTCTGTAAGTAAACCAGTGGAATTTAGACCTTACATTAAAAATATAGCAGGAAGAAAGCGTTTATTCTTTTTTGGAACAGTAGCTTCTGTTAGTGAAGGTAGCGCAAAATTTGATGGATCTGCTACACCAGATTTAGCTTTAATTGATAGTGAATATAGAGATGTGGTTTGGATAGATGCAAAACATCCAAGTCAATGGGAAAAGACTGTTTACGAGCAATTAAATGAAGCTTGGCGTGCAAGTGAAGGTATTGGACATTATTTTGTTGAAGAAACAAAAACTGTAGAAATGGCTCAACAAATTTTAGATTCTATAAAATCTATACCAGCTATAGACACTAAAAGCGAACAAATACTAAAATTAGAACGTCAAATAGATTCTATTAAGGCGTTGAAATAAACTGTAAAAGAGTCAATTAAAGTAGAGTAGTGGGTTTCTGTTTTCAAAAGAAAAAAGCTTCATAAATTATTAATTTATTGAAGTTTTTTTAGTAATTAACAGTCTTTTAATTTAAACACCAAATTGATTTAAATGATGATCAAGATGTTTGTAAAGCATATTATTCCATTCGTTACTCGTTAATTTTCCAAAAGAATGAGATTCTTTATTGTTAAAATGAGTTTCTCCTAATTTTTGAGTTTTTGTAATATAACCTACTAAATCATTTTTTTCTTTTTCAAATTCTTTTTGAGCTGAAATTAAAAATTGAGGTGCAGTTCTTCCGTTTTTTGGATAAGGATTATTACCAACAACAGCTTTTTTTACGAATGTTTTTAATAGAAATGTTTTAACAGTATTTGGTTTTGGATGTTTATCTGTATAAATCATTTCGTAGGTTACGTTACAATGTGCCATCATTTGTGCAACATCCATTTTACTCCATAAACTTGCTGTATTTGGAGTTAACTGGTTTATTCTACTAATTATATTGGCTGTTTCTTTAGCTTTAAATATGTTTTTCATTAGTTGTGAAATTTAACGTCTTAGAGTAAAATGCCCTTTTTTCTCTATTTCAATTCCTTTATATTTTATATGTGCTAAATACCAATAATCGCTTGTTGGCATTATATATCCATTATAATAACCATCCCATCCAGTAGACGTATAATCTAATGTTTTTAATAATTTACCATATCTATCAAAAATATAAACAATAGTTCCGGTTAAATAGCCAACTCCTGCAATATGCCAAGTGTCTTTAATTCCATCATTGTTTGGTGTAAAAAATAGCGGAATATCAAATACAATTACTTCTTTAGATACAGAGTTACATCCGTTTTGATCTATTACAGTTACTGTATGTACGCCTAAAGTAACATTATTAAAAAAGTTAGAGATTTGTGGTGTTCCATCATCTAATTGATACAGGTAATCTCCAATTCCAGAGATATTAACAGTTATAGAATTAGGATCTGAAAAATCTACAGTTTCTGTAAATTCTATAAGAGCTGCTTCAGATTCTTCAACAACAAAATTTGTAGTAAACGTACAACCAAATTGTGTTGTTATAGTTACTCCATAAGTACCAATGGTGTTTATGTTTATTTCTGCACTAGTTTGTCCGGAAGTCCATTGGTAGCTATCTGTACTAATTCCAGTTTCTGCTGTAACTATAAGCGGTAAATCATCTAAACATAATGGTACATCATTTAATTCTATAAATGGTTTTCTGTTTACTAAAGTTAAGAAGCTTGTTGTATTAAAGCAGTTTGTACTATTGTTTTCTATTCTAATAAAATATTCCGTACCGTTTGCTGATAGTACAGATGTGTTAGTTATAGGGTTTGTATCATTATCTGCATCGTTTTGAGTTTCATAATATGTTACAGTGTAATTTGCTGGATTTTGAGACCCTAATATTATAGAAGTTTGAGTTGATAAATCGAAATTTTGTATTAAGTCATAATCATCATCACAACTAGATAGGTTTTGTATAGTATTTACAATTGGTAAAGGATTTATTTGAATATTAAATGATTCTATATTAAAGCAATTACTGCCAATAAAATTTGCTCTAGCCCAAAGTGTAGTAAGATTTGAAGTGTAATTATAAATATTAGTTAAAACATCAGCTTGAGTTTCTGCGTTTGTTTCAGACTCATAGAACTCAATGTTGACATTATTTTGTGCTCCAATAATATCTGAAGTAATTGTACTTAAATCAAACTCATCATCAATATTATCGCATATTTGAAAAGTTCCTGAACTTAATGTTGGAGGAACATCTACGTTTAATTCTAGTTCTACAGTGTCAAAACAAGTTGTGGCTGTATTTAGTATCTGTATGACTATGGTTTGTGGATTTGTAATGTTTGTATAGTCTGGAAATGTTTGAATTACACTTGGATCTGCAGAAGCAGAGAATATTAGATTAGTATTGCTATCAAAATCATTTTGAGATGGATAATAATTTACAATAATGTCTTCTCTATCTCTATCAATAATATCAACTAAAATATTATCTTGAATAGCAAAAATGTCAAAATTCATTATTCCATCTAAATTGTTACTATTGGTATCACACAATATAATAGATGTAGGTGTTATACCGCTAGGAATTGGAACAACTTGTAATTCAAACCCTGCTACTCCTTCACAAATAGTCCCGTTGTCTACATTGTAGTAAATTGTTAGTGGATTAAAATAAATACCATCACCATTAAAATTACCGTTTTCAAAATTGTCTGGATTTGTTATTTCATTTTGTTGATTGTTTGCATCTATTTCATTCAAATAATATGTAATAGTTAAGTTTTGACTAGACCCTTGTTCTAATTGAGAAGAAAATTCATTTAAGTCAAAAAAAGCAGCTCCATCATTACTATCATCATCACAACCAAAAAATGTTGTAATTCCAGTATTATAGTCTGGTATTTCACCAACGTTAATATCAAAGCTTACTATTGTTGAGCATGTTGGATCGTCTATGTATTCTATATTAACATATATAGTTTCAGCTAATGCTGAATTATTATAAACAACTGTTTTGTCAATGAAATTAGATAAAGTATTGGTAACTATATCATAATCTTGATAATAACTTATATTAGCTGCACTTGATAAATTTGGTAATATAATTGGGTCAATTTCGGTTTCAAAAAAGAAGTCACCTACAGTACTTCCTATATCTAAACATACAATATATGGGTCAATAATTGGGTTTGGTTTACTATTTACTATAATTTCAAATGGTTGAATTGCAAAACAACCAGTATTTGTGTTTTCTACTCTAGCAAAAATAGATCTAGTAATTGTATTGTATGCTGCTGGATTAGTCACCGGATTAGTTCCATTCTCTGCATTAGGATAATTTACATGGAATGAATAGCTTAAATCAGATCCTCCATTTATTTCAGGAATTTTATTGTTTAAATTAACAATAGCAGAGTTACTTCCATCTGTTGTACATACTAATAGATTTGTTGGTGTATTTAATGACGGCGCAGGAAGGAAGTTAATTTCTAATTCTCCTACAGTAAAACAACCAGAATTAATAGCTCTAAAAAATATACTATGAGGAAATGTAGGATTTAATATAGTATAGTTGTTAGGTAGAGGAGATGTATTTGTATCTGCATCAGTTTGAGTAGCGTAATAAATAATATTATTTGGAGTTGGAGAAGCCTCACTTTCTATGTAAGAATCAAAATCAGAAAAATCAAAAATAGTAACAGATGATAAATCATCGTCTGTATCACAATAATTTTGTGGAACTAAAGAGTTTATAGTAACACCTTCTCTAATGTTTAGTATTATTTGATTATTATAAACACAATCTGGATTTATTCTAGTTAATGTAACATATAAAACAAAACCATCTGCATTTATTGTATATGGTATACTTTGATCCACTTCTGGTTCAGCTGGGTTTATAACAGGGTCATTTTCAAAAAACTGAACAACTGTGTCGTCAACATCATTTAAAATTGCATCTGCAATTGAAATTAGATTAAATTCTACAATTCCATCTAAATCATTATCACAAACCGAGAATTCTACAGGAGTTGGTGTAATTGCAAAATCTGTTCCTGTAATTAATAACTGAGTATGGAGTTCTATTGGATGTATGGTAACACAACCCGTAATATTATCAACAATTCTAATATATACAAATTGCTCGTTAGGAGTTGTATTGGTGTAATTTGTTGGGTCTACAATTGGATTTAAACCAGTATCTGCATCTATACTATTTTCGTGATACGTTACAGTAACACCAGTCAAGCCCATTAATATTTCTGCTTCTACACTTGTAATATTAAAAGAAGCAAAATCGTTTGTTGTACAAGCGTCTATTTGTTGAACATCATTATTTATTGGTGGATTGTCGTTTACTGTAACTTCTACATCTGCAGTGTCTATACAACCAGAACTTGTGGTAACTCTAATATATACAGTTTCTGGACTAGATACTGGAGTATATGGCATAGATATAGGGTTGTTTCCAGAATCTGCGTTAACTTGTGAATTATGGTATGTAACTGAATAATCTGTGTTTCCTCCTGTAATACTAGAGTTTAAAGTATTTAAATCTGCTCCTCCATCATTTGTACAAGCAAAAAATGTTGTTGGATCTGTAATAATTGGAAATGGGTTTACAACCAATCTAAACAACGTTATATAAACACAACCTAAACTATTTACAGCTCTAACATGTATAACTTGAGGATTTACAGTGTTTGGAAAGTTAGTAGTATTTACTATAGGATTATTACCTGATTGTGCTTGACTATTTGTAAAGTGATATGTTATTGTGTATGTTTCGGGTTGTGGTAGTTCGGCCAATAATTCTACTTCAGCTTGTACAAAATCAAAATCTTCAGTTTCATCATTTGATATATCATCACATAATTCGACATCTTCTATGTCTGGTCCATTTTCAAAGTTATTTAAGGAAACATTTACAGTGTCAGAAAAAGTACAAGTTCCACCATTTAATGGAATAGAAATATCAACGGTATAAGCGCCAGAATTTGCGATATTAATTATAGGCATATTACTAAATCCAGGTAAGTTTGTTCCGTTTAGATTCCATTCATAGGTCGGATTATTAGCAGAAACTGTAGCGTCTAAAGTTGCGTTAGAATCACATGTAGAAATATCGTTACCTAGATCTACGGTATTATCAAAGCTATTTGCTTCAATAAACACAGCAGAATCAAAGTCAGCAAATCTAGAATCAGCAATTATTAATTTTATAGTATAAGAAACATCTGCTAAGATGGTTGTAGAAGCTGTTAATACTGTTGTACGACCATTATAATTAGTGCTAGAGTCTGGTCCGAAAAAAAAGGCTTCGTTTACTGCAGCACAACCATCAGTTCCAGTAATCTCGTCATGAACATTAGTTGTGTTTACAGGTATTGTTGTACTTGGTATTACGGCAAGGTTTGTAAACGGTAACACAGAAGCAGTTTCTTTAATTAAAAACACAAAACTATCAGAAACTGAGCATGGATAATCATCAAAATATTCCTCTGAAGCAAATATATAATTAAATTGTACTGAATCTGTACCAGAAATAAAATCAAACTCTATAGAAGTTGCATTTAATGTGTTATTAATTCCTAGAGCATTTTCTAAATCAGGATCTGTTCCCCAAGTATTATTTCCAGCATTAATAATTGCTGCGTTTGGAGTGTTTCCTGCGTCAGAAGCTTCTCCTGTGGTTAGTAAAATACCACTTTCAAAAGGAAAAGTAGAGCCGTTCCTGTTAAATAACCCAAAACTATTTAAACTATTTATAGAGCCATTTACAGTTGAAGAAACGTTGCTGATTTCTACACAACCACTAGCTAAATTGTTTTCTATTAAATCCTGAACACTTAAAGACGTATCGGTAGTTATTTGTTGCGCAAAAGAAATACTACTTATTAATAAAATAATTAATAGTAATAATTGTTTTGAAAGGTTTGAGGTTAAGTTTTTCAAAAAGGGAATAGTTTAGTTTCAATTAAAGTAGCAAAAATATATTAATTGAACGAATAATTTGAAATAAATCAACTACGTTTTAGAATTTTAGTTTAATTAAAAATAATTTAAAATAGTGTAAATAAAGAGTTATTTATTTAAATAGATATAACCTGTTATTGCTTTGAAGTTTGATTCGTTTAGTTTTAAAACATAATAATATGTTCCAACAGGAAGAACCTTACCATTGTTAATACCTTGGTTTGAAGTTCCATTCCATTTTAAATTATTATTACCAATAAAAATTAAAGTTCCGTATCTATTGAAAATTAATAATTCATGATTGTAGAATACATTATATATTCCAGGAAAGTTTAAAACATCGTTTAAGCCATCATTATTTGGAGATATACCAATATTACCAGGTATTTCTGGTGCACAATTAATAATATCTAATTGAATGGTTAAAATATCGAAGCACGGATTTTTTTCAGCCTTAATAAAAATTAAAGTATTATTTAAGTTGTTTAATAGATAGTTTGTGTAATCTAATATTTGATTTGTATTATTATTTAAATCTTCAAGATTTTCAAAATATGATAAACTAACATAGTTCTGTTCAATTTCTGAAGTAATAACAGATTCTAAATTAAAGTATGCTGTGTTTGAACCTAAATTACATGATTCTAATGTTTCTAGTTGAATAGTTTCTGGTTTTGGATACAGCTCAATTAGAGTTGAGCTACTATTGTTTATTTCGCTTATTTCATTAATAGTACTTATTCCATTTCCGTTATCGTCTATTACAATACTTAACTCAAAATCTAATGGAATAGATGTTGGTATATTTAATATTGAAGAATAGTTTACAGTTTCTCCTATACCTAATGTTACATCTGTTTGATATTGCCCAATAAGAATGTTATTTGCGTAGAATGCTATTGGTGTATTAATTGGTAATGGATCTGTACAATTAAAATTATTTACATTATAATCTATAGTAATAACATTTGAATCACAATATTTTTGATAATCGTTAATGGTTGTTGTACCGTCTGGTAATTGACTGTTTAGAACCGTAATTATATTATTTAAAATAATTAAATCTGCTTGAGTTGTTAATCTAATAATAGCTTGTGTATCTCCAATATTAATATTGTTCTCAATATTATAAACATCTAAATCACAATTATAAAATTGAGTGCTATTTGTAAAACTATTGGTTCCGTTAAATGCATTAGTTGCTAGATTTAAAGGCGGACTTGATAATACATTACCATTTATAGATAAACTTTCTCCAAAATTAAGTGCATTATCTCCTTCCCAAGCTAAGAAACCAATTTTCGCATCATCATTATCTAATACATTTAAATTGTCTATTACAATTTCTTTTTCCTGGACATCTCTATTTATTATATCTAACCCTAAAAATAAACTAACTTGATTTAATGGTAAATTTGGGTTTTCATATATTACATAAATACTCCATCCAGCAAAATTTGTTCTATTTCCGCAATAACCTGGATTATTTTGTAAGGTTTGACTTATGTCTAAGTCACTTAATTTGTAGTTTATATTTCCTTGAGAAATAATAAAATCAGTTATGTCAGTTACTGCAGAGAAATAAGTTAATTCTCCCCAATTACTATCGTCAAAAACCACATTATAAATATTGTCAGCTTGAAACAATTGGTCATTTAACCTTACATCATTATCTCCATTTCCAGAACCTGCCCAAAATAGATAGGCAGCAGTAATTGTATTACTAGTGTCAAGGTTTAGCGTTGCATTAGAACTAGGAAGTGTTTCACAAAAACTTTGGAGTAAATTATTTTCAAATTGATTTAAGGTGTTTCCAATAGCTGTATAATCAAACCTACCATTAAATTGTTCGTAGATTTCAATTTCTTGCGCATTAGTAATTATACTAACGAATAGAAAAAAAACTATTTTTAATTTCATAAATTTAAGTTATAAGCAAACTTAAATATAGATTATTACCTTTTTAAAGTGAAATTATTTCGATAAACACGACCATCTTCAAGTTTAACGGAGAACCAATAATCATTTGTAGGCATTGGAAGGCCATTATATGTTCCATCCCATCCTAATCCTGTAGGATCTATTTTAGCCAACAGTTTTCCATATCTATCATATATATATATATCTGATTTAGCTTGAAAAACTTCATTAACACCATAAACTTGCCAGTATTCGTGATATTGGTCTCCGTTTGGTGTAAAAAACTGTGGAAATCCAATAACCGAAATATCTACTTGTGCTGTGCCGCAATCTGCTTTAATATCTTTAACTAAAACGGTATAAATTCCAGCGGGAATATAATAAAACAGACCAGAATTTTGGTAACCAATTAGTTCTCCATCTTGATTTTCTAATGCATAAAGATATATTCCTTCTCCTGTTGCTGTAACTTCAACTACATTATTAAATAAGTTACCGTCGCTTATATAAATTGGTTGTTCTATGGTTGCAATATTTGAGGCTTCAACATTAAATTCTCTTGTTTTTTGACAACCAGTATAGTTGTTTGATACTGTAACTGTATAAACACCAACCGAGTCAATTTCAATAGACTCTGTGATTTCTGAAGTATTCCAAATAAAACTGTAATCCGTTGGATTGCCAATTAGTCCTGTGCTTAATTCTTGCGTTATAGGGAAATCATTTAAACAATAATATTGAGTTTCGTCGATTCCAATGTTTGGTCTTGGATGGATTGTTAACTGAATCTCATTAATCCCAAAGCAATCATTATTACTTTCTGCTCTTGCGTATAGTGTTTGATTATAAGGCGTAGTATTGTTATATGGGGAAGAAAGAACATTAGTTTCTAGAGTAGCATCTTCTAATGTTTCATAATAACTTATGGTAACATTAGATGGTAAACCAGAAAGTATTATTGTAGAGAAATTCTCTAAATTAAATGTGTTAATACCATCTTCAGAACCTAGTTCATCACATTCAGCTGGAGGATTATAATCAGTAATTTGAGAATTGCTTATTTCTAAAATTAGTTGAGATTGTTTTTTACATCCTGTACTTGGTTCTGTAACTACAACATAAATAGTTTCATTAGGTATTGAGTTAATATAATTTGCACCATCAATCTCATTAGCTTCAGAATTTGCATCAGTTTGACTAGAATAAAAAGCAATAGTACTTGTTGTGCTATTATTAGTAATACTATTATATGCTTCTGTTAAATTAAATTGTGTTAGTCCATCTGAGACTCCATCTTCATCACATTGCTTTATTGTAACATCTTGTGCAGTAGGAATAGGATTAATTGTAATATTAAATTGTTCTGTAGTATAGCAACTAGTGTTTAAATTGTTTTCTAATCTAATAAATAACTGTTGATTAAAAGGTGTAGTATTATAATAATTATTTGGTAGAGGTGATGTTTTACTATCAGCATCACTTTGAGTCAAATGATAAGTGATTGTGAATTCTGTACTATTTTGAGTTCCTAATATTTCTGAATTAAAGTTATTTAAATTAATTGTAGTTTGTCCATTTGCATCGTCGGAGTCTGAACTATCATCACAGACTTCAAAATTTGATATTGAATTTATTTCGGGACTATCATAAACACCAATTTCAAAACTTATATAATCAAAACAATTTGGGTTTCCAATATTTTGAACTCTAGCATAAATGGTTTCTGGTACTGAGGTGTTAGTATAAAGGCCACTAATTTCGTTTTGATAGTCATTTAAATCTATATCTGAATTATAATACTTAACTTCATAAACAGTATTGTCTTGGCCATTTAATATTTCTGAATCCTTTGTAGTTAAATCAAAATCATATAAACTATCATCATTGTCATCGCATACAAAATAATTTGTAGGAGTAGTAGCTGTAGGAATATCGTAATAGGTAACAATTGCTTGACCTTCTAAAGAACTACAATCTCCAGAACTTAACTCTATTAATAAATCATAAACACCACTTTGGTTAACCACTAAATCATAGTCTGAGTCTGATAAAGTAACACCATCTTTACTCCAAGTATATACTGCACCTGGTATATCATCGGCTATTAAAGTGTAATTTTCTCCAATACATAATGGTAAGTTTACAGTGTTTGTATTATCCGTTGGAATTATGTCAATTTTTTCACTAAAAAAGGATGCAATAAAAGGAGGTAATCCTTGTCTTGAATTTGATGATAATTGAATTTGTTGATGAACATAGTTACAATTTATACCTAATAAATTTGGATTGTTAATTACACTTAAATATGGTGATCCAATTGTATAAGAACCACTCATAGAGCGATAAATTTTTCCATCTGGACCTAATTGTAAGCTACTTCTGTATAGGTTTCTATCATCAATAGTCTGTTTACTAGCTGGAATATTTGTTGAAGTTAAATTAAATTGTAATAATTTAGAATAATGATTACTAGAATTATTATCTGAAGCACTTCCAGTAAAATAATCGTTATAAGTAGCAGTATATAATAAGCTATTATTTGGTGAGAACTCTACGCCATATGATTTTTCATTACTAGCTGAATTTAGATTTGGCCTTATTAATTCATTCGCATTACTAAAAATACCGTTAGAAACATCAAAGTCAAAAAGGTATAATCCGGAATTTATATTTGCTAAAGCTAAATTTTCACCGTTAGGAGAAAATTTCATATTACCTCTTAATTCACTTATTGCTAAAGAATTAAAAGTGCTAATTACTGGTGTTAAATTTATTCCTATACTACTAATTTCATAGGCATGAAAAGAATTCATATTTACAGTGCTATTTCCTTGATCATTAGAAAATGCTGCAACCCATATATTTCCAGATTCGCAATCTTTTAAAACAGCAGAAACTTTTTCTGCACAAGCAGTTAATAGATTAACATTTTTTGTTGTAATAGCTCCAAGTCCAAAATCTAGAGTCATATCAACAACAGAATAATTTAAGCCAAGGACAGAACTACTAGCTCCAACTGTAAATATGTAATATATGTTTGGATCCTCGGGTTTTGGAACAATAAGAGCAGATTGTGAACTAGAAGAATCTCCTAATAATCCAGAACCATTTGACATTATATCGTGCGAAGAATTATAAACAATTTTGCCATCGGTATAAAACAATAAGTTTCCAGCCTCACTTGAAATTGAGGTACAACCCTCAATAGTACTTAACTCTCCATTGTTTAATGGGGTTACAGTGTTGTTTATATCGAAATTTATTCCGGCTTTATCACCAAAATACCAATTAGCCGCTTGTCTTTGTGCGGTTAAATTTAGGGTAATTAGTGTAAAGGTTATTATAAAAAAAGCGTTTGTTTTCATAGCAATATCAAAGATATTGTAAAAAAACGAATGCTTATTTAGTTTTTATGTTAAAAAACACAAAAATAAGATGCTTTATAAATCTCTTCTTTTTAATAATAAATAAGATCCATATACAAAAATTGCTGTCCAAACCAATACAATTACAATTTCATACCAATGCACAGCATAATCGAAGTTAAATTTTTCTCCAACTTGATTTGCTACTGCTTTTACAGCTCCTAATCGTGTTACAGGTTCATCTATAAGGTTCCATAATGCTTTGAATGGTAAAAATTGATAAATAGCGTCTGCTTTAGCTCTACTATCCAGATAGTTAACAACAAATATAAAACTGAAAAATTCAACAAAGAAATATAGAATAATTCCTCCTACAGCAAATGCAGATCTCTTTATAAGCATTCCGAAAAATAATCCCATTGAGAAAAAACCAATTAATTTTACAAAAAAGGCAAACAAATATTCAAGGCCAGAAAACACATGATAAGTTTCCGTTATACTAGAAAAACTATAACCTAAGATTATGGTGATAATAAAAATAAAAATAGTTGAGATAAAAGCTAATATTAGTACAGTTAAGAATTTAGATGCTATAAATTCTTTTTTACTTAAGCCATCAATTAAATTTTGTTTAATAGTTTTATTGCTATATTCATTGGCAACCATAGAAACTATAACTAGTAGTAGGAAAAATTTTAAAAACGCAGTAAAAAATGTATTAGAATGCCATATATATGGGAAATTAAAAATTCCTTGTTCTGCTAAGTCAAAATGAATTGGTCCAATATCAAATTTAACAAAAGCTAAAAGTGTAATACATGTTAATAATGCAAAATATGTTATAATTAAAACTTTACTAGCTCTATTATTCCACAATTTTATAAATTCTATTTCTAATAAACGTTTCATACTATTTGTTTTTGCTAGTTAATTGTAAAAATTGTTCTTCTAAACTTTCTTTTCTTTTTACTAAATGCGTTAATATGATATTGTCATTAAAAAGACGTTTATTCAATTCTGATGAAGACATGTCTTCTTTTAAATGTGCAATAAGTGTTTCGTTAGAAATAATTATTTTTTCAATTTCTGGGAATTCAGATAATTGAGTGTTTAAATTAGTTAAATCATCACTTCTTAGTTCAAAGAACCCAAATGTAGAAATCATTTCATCTACGCGACCAGTATAAAGATTTTCACCTTTTCTTAAAACTACAACATGAGAGCATACTTTTTCTACTTCATCAAGTAAGTGAGAAGCTAATAATATGGTGGTTCCTTGACTTGCTATTTTTTGAATAATTGCTCTAATTTGATGAATTCCTTGTGGATCTAAACCATTTGTAGGTTCGTCTAAAATTAATATTTCAGGATCATTAAGTAGGGCAGACGCAATAGCTAAACGTTGTTTCATTCCTAAAGAAAATGTACTAAATTTGCTATGTTGTCTATCCAATAAACCAACTAATTCAAGTTTTTCTTCAATTTTAGATTCGCTAATACCTTTAATTTTACAAACTAACTTTAGGTTTTTATGAGCAGTCATATAAGGATAGAAATTTGGTCTTTCTATAATAGCTCCAACTTTTTTAAGAGCATTATGTGTGTCTACCTTTCCTTCAAACCAACTAAATTCTCCACTAGTTTTATTTACAACATTTAGCACAATACCAAGTGTTGTAGATTTTCCACTACCATTTGGCCCTAAAATGCCGTAAACATGCCCTTTTTTTATAGTAAAAGATAAATTATTAACGGCAGTTAAATTGCCATATTTTTTAGTTAGATTCTTAATTTCTAGTATGGTTTCCAAATTAGCTATAATTTTAGTTATAATCTTTAGACGATTTATTATTTACTTTGTTACACTACTTTAACAGAATATTTAGAATTATACATTATATTGTTATTATTTTTGTTTAACAATATTTATAGTTAAATAAACAAAAATATGAAAACCTTAAAAAACACATTCAAAATTTTAACTGCTTTCACCTTACTTCTGATAGTGAGTTGTAGTGATGATGATAATACATTAGTATTAAATCAGCAAACGTCTAAAACCTACGATTTAAGCTCAAGTAGTGTTAATAATGTAAGTGGAACAGCTAAATTTATTAAAAACTCTAATGGTTCTGTAACTTTAGAATTAGACCTTAATAACACACCTATTGCAGGTATTCATCCAGCACACATCCATTTTAATACCGCAGTAGAAACTGGAGATATTGCTATAGATTTAGGAGATGTAGATGGCGCAACTGGACAAAACAGTACAACATTCACTACATTAGATGATGGTACTCCTATAACTTATGAAGAAATGATTGATTTTGATGGATACATTAATGTTCATTTAAGCTCTACAGACTTAGGAACTATAGTTTCTCAGGGAGATATTGGTCAAAATGATTTAACTGGAGATAGTATTTCTTACGATTTAGACGAAGTAAATACTTCTGGCGTGAGTGGAACAGCACAATTTTTTAAGCGTGTAAACGGTGAAGCATTAGCTGTTTTAGATTTAACAGGAACATCTATTGGAACAGATCATTTAGCTCATATTCATATGAATGATGTTATAACTACTGGCGGAATTGCTCTTACATACAATAATGTAGATGGAGAAACAGGAATGAGTTACACTAATGTTTCTCAATTAGATGATATGACTTCTTTTTTATATGAAGATGTTCTAACCTATAACGGCTATGTAAATATTCACTCGAGCACCACAGATTTAACTATTGCAGCACAAGGAAATATAGGTTCTAATGATGGAGTAATTTCTACACCAGAAACAATTAGTTATGATGTTTCAAATTCTGGAACTTCTTCTTATAATTTTACAGGAAATGGATTAACAGCAGCAGCAAATCCGAACCTTACTTTTATTAGAGGAAATACTTACATCTTTAATTTGAATACGCCAAGTCATCCTTTTTTCATTAATTCAACTCAAGGAACAGGAACTACAAACGCTTACACAAGTGGAGTTACTGGAAATGGTAATGTTTCTGGAACATTAACTTTTGTTGTACCTATGGACGCACCAGACACCTTATTTTATAATTGTCAGTTTCATGGAGTAATGACTGGAACTATTAATGTTACAGATTAATTTAAATAGTTAAATTAATAAAAAAGACCAATCTATAGATTGGTCTTTTTTATTTGAAAAGGATTGTATAGTTATTTTTTCTGTCCAACTAATTCAGCTATTTTACAAATAACTTCAGTAGCTTTTATCATACTTTCTACAGGAACATATTCGTAGCGTCCGTGAAAATTATGTCCACCGGCAAAAATATTAGGGCAAGGTAATCCCATGTAACTTAGTTGAGATCCATCTGTACCACCACGAATTGGTTTAATTAATGGTATAATATTTAGTTGTTTCATAGCTTCTTCTGCTATGTCAACAATATGCATAACAGGTTCAACTTTTTCTTTCATATTAAAGTATTGATCTTTAATTTCTATAGAAACAACTTCTCTTCCGTATTGTGAATTTAACTCGTTAGTTAATTTTTGCATCATTTCTTTTCTAGCTTCAAAATGTGCTTTATCATGATCACGAATAATGTATTCTAAAATAGTTTCTTCAACTTCACCTTTAATACTATATAAATGAAAAAAGCCTTCGTAACCTGAAGTATGTTCTGGCACTTCTAATTTTGGTAAAGAATTCATATACTCATTTGCTATATACATAGAGTTTATCAGCTTTCCTTTAGCGTAACCAGGATGGACTATTTTACCTTTTACTTTGACAATTGCTCCAGCAGCATTAAAATTTTCATATTCTAATTCGCCAATTTGACTTCCATCCATTGTATAAGCCCATTCTGCTCCAAATTTTTCAACATCAAATTTATGAGCGCCACGACCAATTTCCTCATCTGGTGTAAACCCTACACGAATTTTTCCATGTTTAATTTGTGGGTTTTGAACTAAATACTCCATAGCCGAAACTATTTCTGTAATTCCAGCTTTATCATCTGCGCCTAAAAGCGTTGTTCCATCTGTAGTAATAATGGTTTGACCTTTATATTGTAATAAATCCTCAAAATAATCTGGAGATAAAATAATGTTTTCAGCTTTATTTAAAAGAATCTCTTTTCCGTCGTAATTATCAATAATTTGTGGTTTTACATTAGCACCTGTGAAATCTGGAGTGGTATCAAAATGAGAAATAAAACCAATTGTTGGAACTTCGTAATCTAAATTACTTGGTAAAGTTGCCATAATGTAAGCGTGCTTATCTATAGTAACATCTTCTAATCCAATTGCTTTTAATTCATCTACTAAAGCATTTGCTAAATCCCATTGTTTAGCAGTACTTGGTGTAGTATCACTTGCTGGGTCAGATTCTGTATCTACAGTTACGTATCCTACAAAACGTTTAATTATATCTTCTTTAGAAATCATTTTTTTAAATTTTAATCAGTTTCAAAGTTACAATTTTAAAGGTTTTTATCATTTTAATTGCTCACTTTTTTAAGGTGTAGTATTTTTGCATAAATCTACACAGATGTATAAATCTATATTAAGACCTATATTTTTCTCTTTTGATCCTGAGAAGATTCATTACTTCACTTTTTCTTTAATTCGTTTTTTTAGTAAAATACCAGGAATGACTTCATTATTTAGAAGCTTATATATGGTAAATGATAAAAGTTTAGAACGTAACTTATTTGGGTTAACTTTTAAAAATCCTGTGGGTTTAGCAGCTGGATTCGATAAAAATGCAGTTTTGTATAACGAATTAGCTAATTTTGGATTTGGGTTTATAGAAATAGGAACAGTAACACCTTTGGCTCAAGACGGAAACCCTAAACAGCGCTTATTTAGATTAAAATCTGATAAAGGTATTATTAATCGTATGGGTTTTAATAATGAAGGTTTAGAACAAGCTATTGTTCAGTTAAAAAAGAATAAAGGAAAATTAATTATTGGAGGAAATATTGGTAAAAACACACAAACCAAACCTGAAGATTATACAGCAGATTATTTAACTTGTTTTAATGCATTGCATCCTTATGTAAATTATTTTGTGCTTAACGTAAGTTGTCCAAATGTTGGTAGTCACGCTAAATTAACAGATAAAGATTATTTAGAAGAATTAATTTCAACAGTTCAAAAAGCAAATAATTTATTTGATAAACAGAAACCAATTTTACTTAAAATAGCGCCAGACTTAAACGAGATTCAGTTAGATGAAATTATTGAATTGGTTGCAAATACAAAATTAGATGGCGTAATAGCAAGTAACACATCTATAGACAGATCTGGTCTAAAAACAACTAAAGAACAATTAGAAGCTATTGGAAATGGTGGTGTAAGTGGACAACCAATTAAAGAAAAAAGTACAAAAACTATAAAGTATTTAGCTACAAAAAGTAATAAAGCATTTCCAATTATTGGAGTAGGAGGAATTCATTCTGAGAAAGATGCTTTAGAAAAAATTGAAGCAGGAGCAGATTTAGTACAAATCTACACAGGCTTTATTTACGAAGGTCCAAGTTTAGTAAAGCGAATTAATAAAGCATTACTTAATAATTAGTTTTTTAGTGATTGTAGTTCCGTTTACTGTATTAATTTTAAACAAGTAAATTCCCAATTTTAAATCTGAAACATCTAAGACAGAAGTTTTAGAACTATTAATTTGTAGCGTTTTAATTTGTCTTCCTAGAATACTATAAATCTCTATTGAATTTACTGTAGAATTACCAGAAACACTTAAAGTCACTTTACCATTAGTAATAGGATTTGGAAATGAATTTACCTCATTTTCTTGAGTCTCAAAATCGCTAGTACTTAATGATTTTTGCGTTAAAGTTAAAGTTCCAATTTTATTACCATTAAAAGGAGAAGAAGTGATTTTTGTAATTACTGTTGGACTATTTGGCATATTAGAAGCTGTATAAGTGTTCCCAGAATCTGTTCCTGCATCGTACATAAAAACATCTATTGTAAAAGTTGTTTTCCAAGCTGTGTTAGTATCGTTTCTTAAGTTTAAACTATTTATAGAAACAAACCAATCTGGACTTGGTGCAATCATACTAATTAAAGTTAAATAATGAAATTCTGTTGTAAACTCTATATCAGATATTAATGTGCTTTGATTATATCCCAAAATTTGCTTGTTAAGCCATTCTTTGGTTGTAGTATTGGAAGTTACTTCATTTTCAAATTCAGTTTTAGCACCTAATTCAGCAACATTTTTCACACCAGTACTTGCTAAAGTTCCAGTTTCTAAATACGCGTTTTCACTACTATGAACGCCACCAACTAAAGAACTCCAATGTGCGCTTGGCGGAATACTTTCGTGTTCTGAGGCATTCCAAGTGCTTGTAAATGTAATATCGTATATAGCTGAGGTTTGAGCATTAACCGGATTTTGGGCACAAAAGGTAATAAGGGTAAGAAAAAAAGTAAAGTTTCTCATAATACTAAGTTTTGTTTTTTGACGATTAAATTCTAAAGTCCTTACTTTAATAAATAGATAAAATTTATAGTTTCAATTTTATTATAATTCAACTATTTTTGTTTTATGGATTTCAATCTTTTAACTTCATTTGTAATTGCAACAGCAGTGCTAGCTATATCTCCTGGACCAGATAATATTTATGTGATAATGCAGAGCATTGCTCACGGAAAAAAGTTTGGTTTGGCAACAGTTTGTGGGTTAATTTCTGGTTGTATAATTCATACTACAATTGTAGCTTTTGGAGTTTCTGTTTTAATAAAAGAAAACGATTGGTTGTTTATTGGTATTAAATTATTAGGCGCATTTTATTTACTGTTTTTAGCTTACAAAGTCTTCAAAAGTCCAGCAGATTTTTCGGTAGAAGGTAATGGCGTTCCTAAAAAATCATTATTGCAATTATTTAAACAAGGATTTATAATGAATGTTCTAAACCCTAAAGTATCATTATTTTTTCTATCATTTTTCCCTGCATTTTTATTTAGTTCAACGTTAAGTACTGTTATTCAATTTTATGTTTTAGGAGGAGTATTTATGCTAACATCTTTTGTTATATTTTCTGGATTAGCTTTATTGTCAGGTAGTATTTCAACTTATTTAAAGCAGAGTAATTCTGTTGGAGTGATTTTAAAATGGCTTCAAATTATAGTATTTATATCTATTGCTTTGTATTTAGTTTTTAGTGAATAAGTTTTAAAAGAAAACGTTTTTGTAAATCCACCAAATGACTATATTTGAGCCAATGAAACCACAAGTTAAAATTATTGAATGTCCAAGAGATGCTATGCAAGGTATAAAGCAATTTATTCCAACAGCTCAAAAAGTACAGTATATTCAATCTTTATTACGTGTAGGTTTTGATACTATAGATTTTGGAAGCTTTGTATCTCCAAAAGCAATTCCTCAAATGGTAGATACTTCTGAGGTTTTAGCACAATTAGACTTATCAGATACTAAAAGTAAACTTTTAGCTATTATTGCAAATACGCGTGGTGCAGAAGCAGCTTGTAAGCATCCCGAAATTAAATATTTAGGTTTTCCTTTTTCTATTTCGGAAAATTTCCAAATGCGTAATACACATAAAACTATAGCACAATCTATAGTTACACTACAAGAAATCCTAAACTTAGCAAATAAGCACGGAAAAGAAGTGGTTGTTTATATATCTATGGGGTTTGGTAATCCTTATGGAGATCCATGGAATGTAAATATAGTAGGTGAGTGGACAGAACGCTTAAGTAAAATGGGGGTAAAAATATTATCTCTTAGCGATACTATTGGTAGTTCAGATCCAGAAAGTATTTCTTATTTATTTTCTAATTTAATTCCTCAATATTCTAAGATAGAATTTGGCGCACATTTACATACCACACCAACTACATGGTTTGAAAAAGTAGACGCAGCTTATAGAGCTGGTTGTTTACGTTTTGATGGTGCAATCCAAGGTTTTGGTGGTTGCCCTATGGCAAAAGACGAATTAACAGGTAATATGCCAACAGAAAAGTTATTGTCTTACTTTACATCTAAAAAAGTTAATAATCTTAATCCTATGCCATTTGAAAGCTCTTATAACGAAGCTTCAAAGATTTTTAAAACATATCATTAAACATCTAATATATTCCGAAATAAAAAAACTCATACCAATATGATATGAGCTTTTTTAACTTATGCTTTTTTTAAAACTGAAATTCTAATCCAGCGTAAGTTCCAAAAGGATGGCCTGGTCTTAATCCTGCTGGTAAATGTGACACTGCATACTCATTATTCAATAAGTTAATAATATTAGCTGTAGCACTTAATTTAGGCGTAATTTTATAACGACCAGATAAGTCTAATACAATTGCGGATTCCACTTTTTGGTTAGCAGGTATGTCTCCACTTCCAGAAACAGTTCTAAAGGCACCATTATATCTTGCGTTTAAATTAACATTGTATTTTGTATGTTCTAAACCTATGCTTGTATTAAATTGATGTTTAGCTATGTAAGGAATTTCATCACCTTCTGTAATAGTTCCCCAAATACTATCATCACTTCCAAAACTATTTAAAAACTCAGAGTCTGTAAAGGTATAACCTAACGTTATTGGTAGTGCGTATGTTGAACTATTCTCTAAGACGTCGTAGTTTAATAACAATTCAATTCCTCTAACAGAAACTTCGCCTGCATTAAATAAGTCTAAGCTTCCTGTTCCACCAGTTGCTGCTAGATCACTACCTAAAAGATTACTATAGTCGTTATAGAATCCAACGAATTCACCTTGTATTCTTTTGTAAGTAAATCTTGTTCCTAATTCGTAATTTATACTTTCTTCAGATTTTTGGCCTTCTGCATTTCCTGGAGGAGAAAACCCTTTGTGTACACCACCAAATAAGGATATATCGTTATTAAATCTGTAGTTAAACCCAATACCAGGAATGACAATATCTACTTTGTTTTCTCTGCTTGATAAATTAGCCCCAGTTCTTGATGGGTCACTGGTTCCAAAATTATCACGTCCTAAAACAATGTTTTCATAACGTAAACCTGGTGTTAGTGTTAAGTTTTTATGTTTAAATTTATACATAGCGTAACCTGCAAAAGCTTTGGCGTTACTAACTCTGTTAGCATCACTACCTTGAGGAGCAGCAGTTGTTAACTGCATGGTTCCGTTGTTTATACTATATCCATCTTTCCATTGGAATCGATCCTCTTCATCATAATGATAACGAAATCCAACTTCTATATCATGGAATGTGTTTTCGCCATAAAAATGATAATCAAATTTAGTTTGTACTCCTTTAGAAATATAAGCTCTATTATTAGCTTTAACTAGTAATGCATCTACATCAGAATTTAAACTTCCATTCGTGTATCCAAAATGAGTAGCATAGTCTTCAGGATTTTCAACAACGGTAGCTATACCAACTTTCTCTCCATTAGCTACAACGTCATTTAATTTGTACCAGTTACGTTCAAATTTATTATAATATGCATTTGTACGAATACTTAAATTTTTACTGAATTCTAGATTATGTGTTACCATAAATTGTAAATGCTCATTGGTCATTTTGTCTTCTTGAGAACTAGCATAACGATCAAACGGATTAGCATCAAAATCGGCTTCAGTTAAACCTAAATAAGTTTCGTTTGATACTTCATCTGCATATTGAAACTTAAACTCTACATTTTGTTGAATTGCTGCATCTTTACTGTTATTTAATCTCAATTTTGCTACTACATCGTTTTTATCAAAACCTGTGTTGGCATCATTTAATAGATTTTTAAATCCATCAGAATTAAAGTTTAAATACTCAATATTATAGCCAATATGCTCTTTGCTATCTCCAACAGAAGCATATAATTGGCCACTATTAAAGCTACCGTAAGAAGCTTTTATTCTGCCAGAAAAAGTATCAGGAATTTGAGTGGATACCAAGTTAATAGCACCTCCAGTTGTAAATGGTCCATATTGTACTTGACTACTTCCTTTTAAAATTTCTACTGCTTGCATACGTCCTACAGATGGAAAATAATAAGCAGCAGAAGCACTATAAGGTGCAGGAGCTATTAATACTCCATCTTCCATTAAACTAATTTTTGAACTACGTTCTGGCGAAGTTCCTCTTAAACTAATGTTTGGACGTAAACCAAAACCATCTTCTTCAACAATTGTTACACCAGGAACAGTTCTTAATACGCGATTAATATCTGTATATCCTAATTTTTTTAATTCTTCTGGAGAAATGTAATAGGCAGATCCTGTTCTGTTTTTTGCAACATATTTGTTACCAAAAATAACGTTTGATTTAATTCGTACTTCGTCTAACTTTTGAATAGAATCTAAAGTTGTTTTTTGAGACTTTTCTTCGTTTTGAGCATAAATTATACTTGTAAAGCATAATAAAATTAGGATTATTATCTGTTTCATTTATTTAGACTGATTAAGAATAAGGTTTGTTTGGATGTGCAAATATAAGTTTCATAATTACTTTTTCAAAGCTTATTTAGAATAAATAAGAACAATGTTTTTAAGCTGTTGATAGTAAATAAGTTATAAATGTTAAATTTTAGATAAGCTTTATCTTTTTCAAAAAAAATATTTAATCGTGAATAAAAAAATGAATTATAGTTTATATAAAAAGTGTATATTTGTATGCAATTATAAAGTAATTGCAAAATGACTGCACACGACAACAAAATTGTAGGAGAAGGACTAACTTACGACGACGTATTACTAGTACCAGCTTTTTCTGAAGTTCTTCCAAGAGAAGTATCTATACAAACAAAATTTACTCGTAACATAACTATAAATGTACCAATAGTGTCAGCAGCTATGGATACAGTTACAGAAAGCGCTATGGCAATTGCTATGGCTCGTGAAGGTGGAATAGGTGTTTTACATAAGAATATGACTATAGAGCAACAAGCTCTTGAAGTTAGAAAAGTAAAACGTGCAGAAAGTGGAATGATTTTAGATCCAGTTACTTTACCACTTACAGCTAAAGTTTTTGATGCTAAACAAGCTATGAAAGAACATAGAATTGGTGGTATTCCTGTGGTTGATGAAAATGGTCTTTTAAAAGGAATTGTAACAAATCGTGACTTACGTTTTGAACACAATAACGATCGTGCGATTGTAGAGGTAATGACTAAAGAAAATTTAGTTACTGCAGCAGTTGGAACATCACTAAAAGATGCAGAAGCTATTCTACAAGAAAATAAAATTGAAAAACTATTAATTGTAGATGATAATTATAAACTTGAAGGTTTAATTACATTTAGAGATATTACAAAATTAACGTTAAAACCATCTGCAAATAAAGATAATTATGGTCGTTTGCGTGTTGCTGCTGCATTAGGAGTAACTGCAGATGCAGTAGATAGAGCTGAAGCTTTAGTTAATTCTGGTGTAGATGCAGTAATAATAGATACAGCTCATGGACATACTAAAGGTGTAGTGTCCGTATTAAAAGCTGTTAAAGAAAAATTCCCGAAATTAGATGTTATTGTTGGAAATATTGCAACTGGTGAAGCAGCCAAATATCTTGTAGAAGCTGGAGCAGATGCTGTAAAAGTTGGAATTGGACCAGGATCTATTTGTACAACAAGAGTTGTAGCAGGAGTTGGTTTTCCACAATTTTCAGCAGTTTTAGAAGTTGCAGCAGCTATAAAAGGATCTGGAGTTCCAGTAATTGCAGATGGAGGAATTCGTTATACAGGAGATATTCCTAAAGCTATAGCAGCAGGAGCAGATTGTGTAATGTTAGGATCTCTTTTAGCAGGAACAAAAGAATCTCCAGGAGAAACTATAATTTTCGAAGGTCGTAAATTTAAGTCTTATCGTGGAATGGGTTCTGTAGAGGCTATGAAACAAGGAAGTAAAGATCGTTATTTCCAAGATGTAGAAGATGATATCAAAAAGTTAGTACCAGAAGGAATTGTAGGTCGTGTGGCTTATAAAGGAGAATTAGAAGAAAGTATTCATCAATTTGTTGGAGGTTTAAGAGCAGGAATGGGTTATTGTGGAGCAAAAGATGTTGAAACTCTTAAGGAAACAGGACGATTTGTAAAAATAACTGCAAGTGGAATTAACGAGTCTCATCCTCATGATGTAACTATTACTAAAGAAGCTCCTAATTATTCTAGATAATTAGTTCTAAATTTAAAATAAAAAAAGCCTAATTAAATTAGGTTTTTTTTATTTTAAATTTTCTAAAGTTTATTGAGCTTGTTGATATTGCTCAATAGCATTTTGATACTGTTCTTGTATTTGATCAAAACCTACAGTAGAAACTGTATAAATAGTATAAGCTAGATATAATACATTTATTATAGTTATTACTAATGCAATAATTTTAGCAGTCTCCATTGCGCTTAATTTCCCTTCATAACTATCTGGGTTTAATTGTACATCTTTTAATTTGCTATTTGCCATAAAATAAGCTGGTGCAGATAAAAATAGTCCGGCTCCACCAAAACAGCAACATAGTAAACCTAAAATTGCTAAAACATAAATTAATGTAGGACTTAAAGATTTTTTCATAAAATTTATTTTATAAGTTTAATTAGAAAACTAAAAATAATAATTATTACTGAAATTATTGCTGAATAATTAATGAGTTTATTAATTAGTTCTTTTTTATAAAAGAGTTTTAAAGCTATTAGAAAT
>NZ_JBELDZ010000025.1:0-32286 GCF_042094015.1 Aurantibacter sp.
GCTGGATCTCCTGGGAGGACATTGAATAGTAAGAATATAACCGTTACAACACCAAACAACGTTAGTATTACGTAAAATATTTTATTTAAAATATAGTTAATCAGCTGTTATTTTTTTAGTGTTATTTTAATAACTGACTCTGCATTTTTGTAGGCTTCGTTACCAAGTAATAAAGAATCTTTCAAAACATCCATTCGCTCTATATTATCAGGACTTAAAGCATCTATATCTAATTTCGTAGCAATAGAATCGTTTATAAAATAAAGCGTTTCTTTCTCTATTTTAACTACTGGTTCCACATAAGGTTCTCCAACTTTATGCAAATTTAAATCATCCACATCATTATAATGTTCTTTATCTAAAACCGTACCTTTTGCTAAGGTTAAAATCCCTGGGTTAGAACGCACAATAGTCTTTCCTACTTTCTCATCACATAAATAAAATTCGAAATTTAATCCGTAATCTTTTATGGTTTTCGCCTTTAAATCTTCACCAGAAGCCGTTAAACCAATTACTTGATAACCATTTGCAATGGCTTTATCTGTAGCAATTTTAATGTTTTTCATTCCTTGAACATTTGTGTAATTCAAGTTATAAGCTACAACTACAACTAAGTTATCAACTTGTAAAAAGTGCTGTGTTAGATCTTCGTCTTGACTTTCTATAGAGAAATCGAAAATTTTAGGCTCGTCTGCTTCAACTAAAACTGTTTTTTCATAACCTACATATTCACCATCAACTGTTGGATAATTACCAGATGTTTTAAATTCTTTGTCATCACCATTTACTTTAAAAGTCCACACATATTCCGACACTTCTTTTTGAGCATTTTCTGGCAATGTCATATTAGCAGCAATATTATCGCCCACTTTATAAGCTCTAAAATCCCAAACTGGCAAATGGGTTAATACATGATACCCAAACCATAAACTAAATACAAACCCTAATAATGCTATTATTGTTGTTGGCAAGGTTTTTAGAAATGGTTTAATATGTTTTAAACCTGCTACTAAAATCAAAATTAAAACCAATAAAACCACATCTTTAGCGAAGCTTTCCCAGGGTTTCATTGGAAGAAAATCTCCAAAACAACCACAATCTTTTACGACTTCAAAATAAGCTGCATAAAACGTTAAGAATGTAAAAAAGACAATCATTGCCAGAATAGTATAAACCGTAAATTTGGACTTATAGCCTATTAATAAAAAGATTCCTAGAACAACTTCTAAGACTACAACTACTACAGAAATCCCTAACGCATAAGGCAAAAAAACTGGTAAATCTAAAACTTCTAGACTAAAATACTCTTGTAATTTATATGAAAAACCTAACGGATCATTAAGTTTAATCATTCCTGAAAAAATAAATAATCCTCCTACTAAGATTCTACAAATCTGTACTAATATATTCATAATCCGTATTGTTATTGTTATTTTTATTACTAATTCTAGTTACACACTATTCTCCAAGATGAATCATTGCAAAAATGGCATAATTAATCATATCTTGATAATTAGCATCTATACCTTCACTTACAATGGTTTTACCAGAATTATCCTCTATTTGCTTAACACGCAATAATTTCTGTAAAATTAAATCTGTTAAACTACTTACGCGCATATCTCTCCAAGCCTCTCCATAATCGTGATTTTTATCTTGCATTAGTTTTTTTGTTAACGCAACTTTTTCATCATATAAAGCTATTGCTGCGTCCAAGTCTAAATCTGGTTGTTCTACTACACCTTTATCTATCTGCACTAGTGCCATAATACAGTAGTTAATAATACCTATAAACTCTGGTTCCTGACCTTCGTCTACTTTCTGAACATCGTTTTGCTGTAAACCTCTAATTCTTTGAGCTTTAATAAAAATCTGATCCGTTAAACTTGGTAATCTCAAAATACGCCATGCAGAGCCATAGTCTGACATTTTATTTATAAATAAATCACGACAAGTTGTAATTACAGCATCATATTGTTTTGAGGTATTTTGCATAAAATAAATTGATTTTGCGTAAATTTCGCTTAAATAGTTTAAAGTTCAAAGTTAAAGGTTTCAATTTTAATTATTAAGACTTAATTTTGAAAGAATATTTGATATAAATCCACTTTATATATGATCATAAACTGCAAAGGACAACTTGTAGATTTAAAATCACCTAAAATTATGGGGATTTTAAACATAACACCAGATTCTTTTTATGATGGCGGAAGCTACAAAAACGAATCAGAGATTCTTTTACAGGTTGAAAATATGCTAAATAGTGGCGCTACTTTTATTGATGTTGGCGCTTATAGCTCAAGACCTAATGCACCATTTGTTAGTCAGAATGAAGAATTGCAACGTATTATTCCAGTTATTAAGTTATTGATACAACATTTTCCTAGTATTTTAATTTCAGTAGATACATTTAGAAGTGAAGTCGCTAAACAATCTATTAGTCAAGGAGCTGCTTTAATAAACGACATCTCTTCTGGTTTAAGAGATGATAAAATGCTGCAAACCATAGTAGATCTGGACGTACCATATATTATGATGCATATGCGTGGAGACTCATTTTCAATGCAAAAACAAACAGAATATAAAAACATTACAAATGACTTAACTCTATATTTTTCTAAACAAATTTTAGCTTGTCGTAAATTAGGGATTACTGACCTAATTATAGATCCTGGATTTGGCTTTGCAAAAACAACTGAACAAAATTTTGAACTTCTAAATAAACTACAATTATTTAAAACTTTAGATATTCCTATTTTAATTGGAGTTTCTAGAAAATCAATGATTTACAAAACACTAAAAACTTCAGCTAACGAAGCTTTAAATGGCACAACAGCACTACATATGATTGCTCTACAAAAAGGCGCTAAAATTTTACGTGTCCATGACGTAAAAGAAGCAGAAGAATGTATTAGTCTCTTTAATGCTACTTTTAATAACTGATAAATCATTATATTAGATTTTTAACCTTAACTTTTTTATGAATTTAGATATTTTAGATAACATTCTTAACTTATCTGTTATAGATTTTATAGACGTTGCACTTGTGGCAACACTACTTTACTATGTGTATAAGTTAGTAAAAGGAACTGTTGCTATAAATATTTTTATAGGAATTGTAATGATTTACGTTATCTGGAAAATTACTCAGGCATTACAAATGCAATTATTAAGTAATATTCTAGGAGGCTTTATTAGCGTTGGAATGTTTGCTTTAATAGTTGTTTTTCAGCAAGAAATTAGAAAGTTTTTACTAATGTTGGGCTCTACTAATTTCGGAAACAAACGCAATTTTTTAAAACAATTAAAATTTTTAAAAACCGAAAACAAACTCACAACAGACATAGATGTAATTATTTCTGCATGTAAGAAAATGAGCTTATCTAAAACAGGTGCTTTAATAGTTTTAGAACGCAATAACAATTTAGATTTTTTAGCTGAAACTGGCGACAAAATGAATATTGCTGTAACACAACCCATTATAGAAAGTATTTTCTTTAAAAACAGTCCATTACATGATGGGGCCATTATAATTGAAGGAAATATTGTAAAAGCAACTCGTGTAATATTACCTGTAAATAACCAAAAAACAATTCCTCAACGTTTTGGTTTACGTCATAGAGCTGCTGTTGGAATAACAGAAAGAACAGATGCAATTGCATTAATTGTAAGCGAAGAAACAGGTCAAATATCGTGTTTTATAAATGCTGAATTTTTAGCTTTTGAGAACACTGAAGAATTAACTAACATATTAAGAACTCAATTAATTTAATAAATAAGAAGAACAACTCACAAAGAGTTGAAAATTTTTAAAACCCATTTTAATGGATTTTAACAACCTTTTACCAATCACAAAAACAAATACCAAGACCATCACAAGTAAACACGCTTAAAATAGCTTTTAATCACTTGCCTAAAAACAAAATAATAGGTTTTAAATATTAATTAGGTGTGTTTTAATAAGAAAAAACTATACATATAAGACACAACTAAATCCTATTTAAAAAATAAAATACAAGGTGTTTAATTTTTATTTTCTAAAAGTGGTACAAATTTAAATTCGCCAAATTCTGTTTTATCAAATTGTTTTAGTCCGGTTCTAACAAAAAGTGTCATAACTTGGACTTTATCTCCAACAGGAATCACCAATCTTCCTCCAATCTCTAATTGTGAAAGTAATGGCTTTGGAACAAATGGCGCTCCAGCTGTAACAATAATAGATTTGAAAGGTGCTAATTCTGGCAAACCTTTATAGCCATCGCCAAAAACAAGTTTTTTAGCTCTATAATTAAGTTTAGGCAAAAATTTACTTGTAATTTTAAACAACTCATGCTGTCTTTCAATGCTATAGACTTTAGCGCCAAGCTCACATAAAACAGCTGTTTGATAACCGCTTCCTGTTCCTATCTCTAAAACTTTATCGCCTTTACAAATTTGCATTAATTCAGTTTGAAAAGCTACGGTATATGGCTGAGAAATAGTTTGATCTGCAGCAATAGGAAATGCTTTATCCTGATAAGCATGATCTAAAAAACTAGAATCCATAAATAAATGACGCGGAATATTAGCTATGGCCTCTAAAACAAGTTCACTAGTAATACCTTTATCGACAAGTACTTTCACCAATTTCTGACGTAAGCCTTTATGTTTTAATGTATCTTTCAACTTAAAAATAATTTTAGATAAAAATACATATTAAACTAATAAGTGAAAAACAAAAAAATGTAATTTATATCTTAATAAAAAAAGCTTTATTTTTCTATTAGATTCTCTAAATATAATCCGTTAAAATACCTAAATTTGAAAAAAACGTAATAATATGCTAAAAGCAGGAGTTTTAGGTGCTGGACATCTTGGCAAAATTCATTTAAGGTTACTTAATGAATCTAATAAATATAATCTAATTGGGTTTTATGATGCTAATCCTGAACACGGAAAACAAATTGAATCAGAATTTGGTTATAAATATTTTAATTCAATTGATGATTTAATTGACGCTGTAGAAGTTGTGGACATTGTTACACCAACTTTATCTCATTACGATTGTGCTAAACAAGCCATAAAAAAAGGAAAGCATATTTTTATTGAAAAACCAATTACGAATACGGTTGAAGAAGCAGAAAATCTTCGTGCGTTAGTTGCAGAACATAACGTAAAAGGTCAAGTTGGACATGTAGAACGTTTTAACCCTGCATTTAAAGCTATAAAAGATCAATTAGACCAACCAATGTTTATAGAAGCACATAGATTGGCTGAATTTAACCCACGTGGAACAGATGTTCCTGTGGTTTTAGATTTAATGATTCATGATATAGATGTTATTTTAAGCGTTGTACAATCTAAAGTAAAAAACATCTCTGCAAGTGGCGTTTCTGTGATAAGTGATACGCCTGATATTGCAAATGCACGTATAGAGTTCGTAAACGGATGTGTTGCTAACTTAACTGCAAGTAGAATTTCTTTAAAAAATATGCGTAAAACACGTTTCTTTCAAAAAGATGCTTACATATCAGTTGACTTTTTAGAGAAAGCTTGCGAAGTAGTAAAAATGAAAGATGCTCCTGAAAACCCAGGTGATTTTGATATGATTCTTCAAAATGCTGAAGGCATAAAAAAACAAATCTATTTTGCTAATCCAGAAGTACCTGCTAACAATGCTATTTTAGATGAGCTTGAAACGTTTGCAGACGCTATAAATAATAACACAACACCAGTAGTTACATTACATGATGGAACTGAAGCTTTACGTGTTGCAAGTATGATTATTGACCAGTTTTAAACTATTCACTTAAATAAATAAAAACATACGATTAGTAATTTCTATAAGACTTTATAACTAATCATTAAAGACTAAAAAAAATGAAAAACATAGCAGTAATTGGTGCAGGAACAATGGGTAATGGAATTGCTCATACATTTGCACAATCAGGATTTAAAGTACAATTAATAGATATTAGTGACGCATCTTTAGAACGCGGAATGGCTACCATTTCTAAGAATTTAGACAGAATGGTTTCTAAAGAAAAAATAACTGAAGCAGAAAAAGCAAATACGCTGTCTAATATAACAACACATACAAATACAGAGTCTGGAGTTAAAAATGCTGATTTAGTCGTTGAAGCAGCAACAGAAAACAAAGATTTAAAACTTAAAATATTTAAGCAACTAGATGACGTTTGTCCAAAAAACACCATTTTAGCTACAAACACATCTTCAATTTCTATTACAGAAATTGCTGCAGTTACAAAAAGACCAGAAATGGTTATAGGAATGCATTTTATGAATCCTGTACCAATTATGAAATTGGTGGAAATTATTCGTGGTTATAGTACTTCAGACGAAGTAACTAAAACTATTATGAATTTATCTAAAACTTTAGGAAAAACACCTACAGAAGTTAATGATTATCCTGGTTTTGTCGCTAATCGCATTTTAATGCCAATGCTTAACGAATCTATTGAAACATTATACAATGGCGTTGCTGGTGTAAAAGAGATAGATACAGTTATGAAACTAGGAATGGCGCATCCAATGGGTCCATTACAATTAGCAGACTTTATTGGTCTAGACGTTTGTTTATCAATTCTAAACGTAATGTATGATGGATTTAAAAACCCTAAATATGCACCTTGTCCTTTATTAGTAAATATGGTTATGGCTGGTAAATTAGGCGTTAAATCTGGCGAAGGTTTTTACGATTATTCTGAAAGTAGAAAAGCTGAAAAAGTTTCTAAACAATTCGCATAAATAGTTATCGGTACTCAGTCTTCAGTTAACAAAAATTGAAGACTGAAGACTGAAGACTGAAGACTGAAATCATGGCCAAAATAATCCCTTTTAAAGCAGTTAGACCTACAAGAGACAAAGTTAGTTTGGTAGCTTCTAGATCTTACCAAAGTTACTCTCCGGACGAAAGAGATTCTAGAATGGATTATAATCCGTTTTCATTTTTACATATTGTAAACCCAGGTTATAAATACGATCAAGAAATTTCTGGAGAACAACGTTATAAACTTGTTAAAAACAGATACTTAGAATTCAAAGAAGATAAAGTTTTTATTCAAGATAAAAAGCCATGTTATTATATTTATAAAATTATAGATAGAGATCATCAAGTTTTTAATGGAATTATAGCAGCCGCCAGCGTAGAGGATTACAAAAATAATATTATTAAAAAGCACGAAGACACAATTGCGTCTCGCGAAAATACATTTAAAGATTATTTAAAAACTGTTGGCTTTAATGCTGAGCCTGTTTTAATTACTTATCCAAAAAACAAAAACATAGAACAAGTGATTTCCAAAACTCAACAAACTAGAGCTGAGTTTGAATTTACAACAACTTATAGAGACACACATTATTTGTGGTTGGTTACAGAACAGATTGACATAGACACAATTCAGCAATCATTCTCTGAAATAGATAACTTATACATCGCAGACGGACATCATAGAAGTGCCTCTTCTTCCCTTCTTTGCGAGAGTTTAAAAAATAAAAACAATAACCATACAGGAGAAGAAACTTATAATTATTTTATGAGTTTCTTAATAGCAGAAGATGAGTTACAAGTCTATGAATTTAATAGATTAATAAAAGATTTAAATGGATTAAGCAAGGAAGCCTTTTTAATTCAGTTAGATGAAGTCTTTAGAATAGAAAACCGTGGTAATATGCCATACAAACCATCTAAAAAAAATCATTTTAGCATGTATTTAGATGGCGAATTTTACTCGTTATATCTTAGAAAAACCGATTTTGAGTTTAACACAGCTTTAGACAAATTAGATGCGCATATTTTGTATAAAACTATTTTAAAACCTATTCTTGGAATTAATGATTTAAGAAAAAGCACTAAAATAAGTTATAGTAGTGGTAAAAAAGATTTTGTCTATTTAAAATCTGTAGTAGATTCCGGAGAGTTTAAAGTCGCTTTTGGAATGCTGCCAGCAACTATCGAGCAAATTAAAAACATTTCGGACGAAGGTTTAACAATGCCACCAAAAAGTACGTACATACAACCAAAGCTAAGAAGTGGTGTAGCTATTTATGAGTTTTAAACAAAAAGAGGTTAGCATCTAAAACTATTCTTGATTACATATAGTTAAACAAAATGAGCATCACAAAAAATCTACAAAACATAAAATCTAAATTACCGGAATACGTTACGTTAGTTGCTGTAAGTAAAACTAAACCTGTAGCGGATTTACAAGAAGCTTACAACACAGGACAACGCATTTTTGGGGAAAACAAAATCCAAGAAATGGCAGAGAAATTTCAGGTTTTACCAAAAGATATTTCTTGGCACATGATTGGTCACGTGCAAAGCAATAAAGTAAAATATATGGCTGAGTTTGTGGATTTAATTCACGGTTGTGACAGCTTTAAATTGCTTAAAGAAATAAACAAACAAGCAAAAAAACACGATAGAGTTATAAACTGCTTACTTCAGCTAAAAATAGCAAAAGAAGATACTAAGTTTGGAATGAGTCCAGATGATGCCTCTACATTACTTCAATCTGAAGAATTTGCAGATTTAAAAAACATTAATGTAACTGGTGTTATGGGAATGGCAACTTTTACAGATAATCAAAATCAAGTAAAAGAAGAGTTCAATACTTTAAAATCAATTTTTGATGAGTTAAATTTAATAAAAACAAACAACAGCACATTCCAAACTATAAGTATGGGAATGAGTGGCGATTACAAACTAGCAGTAGAATGCGGTAGCACAATGGTTCGTGTTGGAAGTAGTATATTTGGCAGCAGAAATTATAATTAACAATTGAACAGGAAAACTTGTACGCAATAATAGACATAGAAACTACTGGTGGAAAATTTAATGAAGAAGGCATTACTGAAATTGCCATTTATAAATTTGATGGTCATGAAATAGTAGATCAATTTATAAGTTTAGTTAATCCTGAAAAAGCCATTCAACCCTTTGTAGTTAATCTTACTGGAATAAATAACAAAATGCTTATAAATGCCCCTAAGTTTTTTGAGGTTGCCAAACGTATTGTAGAAATTACACAAGATTGTATTTTTGTTGCTCACAACACATCATTTGACTATAGAATTTTACGTACCGAATTTAGACGTTTAGGTTTTGAATTTGAAAGAAAAACCTTATGTACTGTTGAGTTATCTAAACAACTAATTCCAGATATGCCTTCATACAGTTTAGGCAAACTAGTTAGAGCTCTTGGAATTCCAGTAACAGACAGACATCGCGCTTCTGGAGATGCTTTAGCTACTGTAAAACTTTTTAAATTATTATTAAACAAAGACACAGAAAAAACTATAATTACAGAAGCTCTAAAAACAAAACCAAAACATCAATTAGAACCAAAACTATTAGATATATTAGACACATTACCTAATAAAACTGGTGTTTATTACATTCATAACAAAGAAGGTAAGATTATATATATTGGTAAGAGCAAAAACATAAAAAATAGAATTAACCAACACTTTACAGGAACTACAGCTAAATCTAAAAAAATACAAATTAACGTATCCAATGTTACTTTTGAAGTTACAGGAAGCGAGCTAGTAGCACTTTTAAAAGAAAGTGAAGAAATAAAACGTAACAAGCCACTTTATAATCGTGCGCTTCGAAAAAGACTTTTCACAACAGGTTTATACCATGAAACCGACAAAAACGGTTATATAAATCTAAGTATTGACAAGGCTGATGGTAGAAGACGAAATATTACGACTTTTACGAATAAACAAAACGGTAAAGCTTTTCTAGAAAAAATAGTAGACGAGTTTAATTTATGTCAAAAACTAACAGGATTATACAATAGCAAAACCAGTTGTTTTAGGTATGAACTAGATAGCTGTTTAGGTGCTTGTGTAAAAGAAGAAACAACAGAAAGTTATAATCTACGTGTCAATCAATTTTTAAAAAAACACAGTTATAAGAATAAAAATATGGTTATTCTAGATCGCGGACGTGATGTGGATGAACGTAGTGCTATCCTAATAGAAAATGGAGAATTTAAAGGCTTAGCTTTTATAAGTTTAAATTATCAAATCACTAAAATTGATATTTTAAAAACACTTATTACTCCTATGGAAAACAATAAAGATAGTCAGCACATTATTCAATCCTATTTAAGAAAGTATCCGAAACTTAAAATTATAACGCTTTAATTGGATTAATTTTAACAAAAAGACTAACTTTGAGTTAATGGCACACCAAAACAAACAGTTAACCTGGAAAGAAAAGCTTCACGAAATAATTTATGAAGCAGATACTCCTGCTGGAAAAGCATTTGATCTTATATTATTAGTTTTTATTTTAGCAAGTATTGCACTTGTAATGCTAGAAAGTGTTAATGAAATTGATAAACAATATCACGATTTAATAAATATTGCAGAATGGGTAATAACTATACTTTTCTCTATAGAATATATTGCAAGAATTATTACTGTAGAAAAACCACTTAAGTATATTTTTAGTTTTTATGGCATAATAGATTTGTTATCAACTATTCCAAAATACCTTACTTTTGTTTTTGGAGGAGCTCATGCACTAGTTACTTTAAGAGCATTACGTCTACTAAGAGTATTTAGAATTTTAAAATTAGCACGTTATTTAGGTGCATCTAATCAATTAAAAGATTCAATAATTGCTAGTCGAGTAAAAATATTAGTATTCTTATTTGCCGTCTTAGTATCTTCAGTAATTTTTGGGTCTATTATGTATTTAGTAGAAGGCGAAGAAAATGGCTTTACTAATATTCCCAAAAGTGTCTATTGGTGTATTGTAACACTTACTACGGTTGGTTTTGGAGATATTGCTCCACAAACACCTTTAGGACAATTTATAACATCAATAATAATGATTTTAGGTTATGGAATTATTGCTGTTCCTACAGGTATTGTATCTGCAGAATATGTAAAAAGCAGCAATAAAGAAAAAGACAAAAAAAGAATAAAAGAACTTAAAAAGGAAATTATTAGCGAAGTGTATCCTCAAGTCCAATTAAACACTCAAGTTTGTTCTAAATGCCACGCAGAAAATCACTCTGATGATGCAGATTTTTGTAGAAAATGTGGAAACGGTTTACATTAGGTTATGAGTAATACAAAAACCTTAATCTCAGTTGTTGGTCCTACTGCTATTGGAAAAACTAGCTTAGCAATTAAATTAGCTAATCATTTTGACACAGAAATAATTTCGGCAGACTCTAGACAGTTTTTTAAAGAAATGAGTATTGGTACTGCTGCTCCTACTTTAGATGAATTAAACCAAGCCAAACACCATTTCATACATAACAAATCTGTTTTTGAAAGTTATAACGTTGGAACTTTTGAAAAAGAAGCTCTTAAAATGTTAGAATATTTATTCAAACATAACGATACAGTAATTATGGTTGGTGGCTCTGGTCTATATGTAAATGCTTTAACCAAAGGCTTAGATGATTTTCCAGAAGTTGATTCTTCTATTCGTGAAACACTAAACCTTCAGCTTATAAATAATGGTTTAGAAACTTTACAACTTCAACTTAAAAAATTAGATATTAAGAGTTTTGAAACTATAGAAATTGCAAATCCAAAGCGTGTAATAAGAGCTTTAGAAATTTGTATTGGTAGCGGAAAACCATATTCTAGTTTTCTTCAAAAAAACAAAAGCAGTCGTAATTTTAAAGTTATAACTTTAGGAATTACAGCAGACAGAGACATTATTTATGATAGAATAAATCGCAGAGTAGATATTATGATGGGTTTAGGCTTGTTAAATGAAGTAAAACAACTTGAATCCTACAAAATGCTAAACAGCTTAAACACAGTTGGCTATAAAGAGCTTTTTAAGTATCTTGATAAAGAATGGACTTTAGATTTTGCTGTCAGTGAAATTAAGAAGAACTCTAGGCGTTTTGCTAAAAGACAATTAACATGGTTTAAAAGAAACACTGAAACTATTTGGGTTGATTACAAAGAAGATTTTAAACTGGTATTGGACAAGATAAAAAGCTATGAAACAGCAAATAAATAAATTACAAGATGCATTAAATCATTTTGAAACAAGTAATCCTTCTATCTCTAATAGAGCTGTGGATTGGCATATTGACCATTGTATTAGAATTATTGTTGGTGTTTGCAGTCAATTAAAAAAAAGTGACCCAGAAACATTTAAAAAAACATTTAATCTAAAGCGTGCTTTAATTTTAAAAAGTGGCTATATACCAAGAGGAAAAGCCAAAGCACCAAAACACGTAAATACACTAGATATAATTAATAAAGAAGAAGTAGTTTCTTTGATAAACAAATCAAAATCAAGTGTTCAGGAAATTAAAGGTTTGCCAAAAAAAGCTTTTTTTTCACATCCTTTTTTTGGAGACCTTAACTTAAAACAAACTAAACGTTTTTTAGAAGTACACACTAATCATCACTTAAAAATTATTGATGATATTATTAGTAGCAAAAAAGTATAATTACTTATGAAACGTTTTATAAAAAAACTCTCTTTATTTATTTTACCTTTTATAATTATTATAATTGTTATTCAGTTCTTTGATTTTTTTAAGATTTACGCAGATTATCCAGATTACTTTAAAAATAATAGAATTTCTAAAAACAGAACTGTAATTGCAACCAAAACCTTTTTTAAATATAAAGATTCTATTCCTTATAATACATTTACTTTTGGTAACTCAAGAGCACAAGCTTACAAAAACTCTAGTTTAATTAAACATTTTGGAAAAAAAACAAAACCATTTCATTTTGATTCTGATGGTGAATCTCTTTATGGAATTTATAAAAAAATAGAATTTTTATCTTTAAACAAAGCTAACCTAACTAATGTAATAATAATTTTAGATGCGTCCACTTTATCGGTTACAAAACAAAGAAATGCCTACAACTATATAAATCCGCCAGAGTTTAAAGATGTTTCACAATTTAAATTTTACTCTACATTTATTCAGGCCAGCTCTAATATTAAATTAATTACCGCATTAGCAGATTATAATATATTTAAAACCAAAAGAGACTACATTAATAAATGCATTTTAACTGTTAAGTACTTTGATCACTATGACCCTTTTACTTTAGATTGTAGTTATAATAACGAAATAGCATTGAAAAAGGATTCTATTTTATATTACAAAAAAGATTTTTCGAAACGCAAAAGCTACATAAAACCATATATAGAACCTACAAAAAAACATACAGATTTATTTCAAAAAATAAATCGTATTCTAAAAACTAACAAGAGTAATTATACTATTATAGTTTCACCTTTATATAATCAAAACCCAATAAACAAAGAATATTTAACACTTTTAAATGATATTTTTGGATTTGAAAATGTTTTTGATTTTTCTGGAAAAAATCAATTTACAGAACATGTTGGTCATTACTACGAATGGAGTCACTACAAACCTTTTTTAGCAGAACAATTACTAGATAGTATTTATAAAAAAAGAGCCTCTTATTAGAAACTCTTTTTTTATAAATACTAAAATGAATAGTAATTAAATTAGTTATTAATAACTAACCTAAATCCTTCTCCGTGTATATTTAAAATCTCTACTTTCTCATCTTTTTTAAGATACTTACGCAGTTTTGCAATATAAACATCCATACTTCTAGATGTAAAATAATTATCATCTCTCCATATTTTTGTTAAAGCTAGCTCACGAGGCATTAAATCGTTTACGTGTAAAGCCAACAAACGTAATAATTGATTTTCTTTAGGAGACAATTTTTCTGGCTCTTCACCTTCATAACTTAAAAACCTTAATTTAGAATTCAATTCAAAGCCTCCAATAGTAAACATAAACTCAGCACTATCAGCTACCGTATCCTTAGTTTTACGTTGTATAATAGCATTAATTTTCATTAATAAAACTTCGCTATCAAATGGTTTATTTAAATAATCGTCTGCACCAACCTTATAACCTTTCAAGACATCTTCTTTCATTGCTTTAGCAGTAAGGAAAATAATTGGTACTTCTTTATTTTTCTCTCTAATTTCTTTAGCTAATGTAAATCCATCTTTATAAGGCATCATTACATCTAAAATACACAAATCAAAATCATTTTTTTTGAATTTTTCGAAACCTTCCATACCATTTTTAGCATGAGTAACATCGTAATCATTCATCATTAAATAATCTTTTAAAACAATCCCAAAATTTGGATCATCTTCTACTAGTAATATTCTTTTTAATTGCTTTTCCATAGTCTTTTTTTTTATGATATTAAAGGAAGCTTAATTGTAAACGTGCTTCCAACACCTTTTTCACTTTCTACTTTTATATGACCTTGATGATCATCTACAACTTGTTTTACATAAGCCAATCCTAATCCGTGACCTTTAACATTATGTACATTACCTGTATGTTCTCTATAGAACTTCTCAAAAACTCTTTTCTGAACCACCTTACTCATTCCAGCTCCAAAATCTTTAATATGAAGTAATACAAAATCTCCAACTAACTCTGTAGAAATATCAATCCTTAAAGGCTTATTTTCTGGCGTATACTTAATTGCATTGTCTAAAATATTAACAATAACATTAGTAAAATGAGTTTCGTTAGCTAAAACTGTTGTTTTTGGGGATTTTAAATCTTTCTTAATTTCTCCATTTTTATCCTCTATTATTAACTCTACATGAGACACAGCATCTTCAACCAAATCATGTAAATCAAATTTTTCTTTACTGATATTTAATTCGTTTTTTTCTAACTTTGAAATACGTAAAACATGTTCTACTTGTGCATGCATTCGTTTATTTTCTTCTCTTATCATTCCTAAATAACGTAACACCTTCTCTTTGTTATCTATTATTTTAGGGTTTCTTATAGCGTCTAGTGCTAAGTTTATAGTTGCTATAGGTGTTTTAAATTCATGCGTCATATTATTTATAAAATCGGTTTTAATTTCCGAAATCTGACGTTGTTTTATTAACTGTAATAAAGCGCTTGAGAATGCTATAATGATAATTCCTGTAAATAGAATTGATAAAATTAAATTAGTATAAACACTTGAAAAAGCATAATTACTTCGTTTTGGAAAATTAACTAAAAGTCTGTAATTATTTTTTTGATTTCTATTACTAAATATGGGCAAACTAAAAGGTGCAGCTTGCTCTATATCAAAATCTTCAGTTCTTATCTTAGTTGATAAATTATTACTAAAAATTGCAAATTCGTAATCTAAATTTATTTCGTCTTCTGATAATTTAAACTTAAGCAATTCATCTATTTTCTTTACAGAAGTTCTTTTTTGAATTGGTATTCTATAAGCATAATCTGAATAAAAAGCATCCCATAATATCTGTTCATGTTCTGAAATTGTACTCATTTCCGACAATAGTCCTGATAGTTTTCCAGAACCATCTAAATTATTATCTTCAAATATTTTTGTTTCGCGTTGATTTATTATTCTTTTAACATTAATACTATCCAAACCAACATCAAACAAGGCAGACGATAATTTAAAGTTTTCTTCTAAAATTCCGTTTCTATATAGTAGTGTTTTATTATTACTTCTATCCTCTTCCTTTATGTAAAAATTAATAATTGCTGTAGTATCTATTTTTCCTCCATTAGCAATTAAATCTTTTATTTTTATATTATGGCTTAATTTATCGTCTTTTTCTATTGACAAAACCACATAACTTAAAGACTTCTTTACATTGGCTTTAAATTGATTTTCGAAAGTTGTAATAGAATTGTTAATATAATAAGCCTGAAGACATATAATTCCCGTTAGAGAAAGACTCATTAATACTACAAGTACTATAAACTTAATTCTATTCATTAGTCAAATTTAACATTTTAACATTTGCTGCGTTAAGAGTTTAACCAAAAGTTAACAATTATGTTAAAAAAATTATTTTTCTGACACTTTAAGTAATGAATTGTGGATTTTTTTAACGATTTCTTTTGTTTTACTTATTTCATCGTTTATAATAACAAAATCTGATTTTTCTTTTTTAATTTCATCTGTTGTTTGATGAGACATTATAGCTTCAACCTTTTCCCTATTTGAGGTATCTCTTGAAACAACCCTTGCTATTCTAATATCTTTATTCGCAATAACAGAGATAACAATATCGTAATTGTCTTGTGTGTTATTTTCAAAAATTAAAGCTGATTCAGATATTACATAAGGAGCTTTTTGTTTTACAAACCAGCGCTTAAAATGCCTTGCTACTTTTGGGTGCACAATAGCATTTATTTTTTTTAATAGAACCTCATCTTTGAAAATTTTTGATGCTACAAATTGCCTATTCAATTCACCTTTAACATATACCTCTTCTCCTAATAATTGTTTTAATTGCCTTATTAACACCTTAGAAGTCACCATTAGTTTTTTAGCTTCTAAATCTGCTATATAAATAGGAATACCAAATTCTGAAAAAAGATTTGCTACTGTAGTTTTACCACTACCAATTCCGCCTGTCAATCCTACTTTTAATGGTGTCATTCTGTTATAATATAATCAACTTTCTTTAAATTTACTCTTGCCGTTTTCACATTAGAATTATTAAAATCTAATCTTGGCACCAAGTAATTAGAAGTGCTATTAATAGTATTATAATCAATAATTACTTTAAAGTCTGATTCTCTTACAGAATTAAAATGATTTAATGTTGTATAATATACAACAGTTGCATTTTTTGGGAAGTAAGTAACCTTAGTTGTTTTTGGTTTATTAATTAATTCTAACGGAACTAGAAAAGAACCTTCTGTAAACTTATCCACTTCAAAAGACAAATCTACTTTTGAAACATTAGATTTTATGCTTGAGTTGTATGCTTTAAAATCTAAATCAATAGTTATATTTTTAGAAGAATTAACTTTTTTTAACTCAACTCTTTTTGTACTAACAAACTCTACAGTATCTAATATAGATTTTGGCCCAATTAACTTAACTTTCTGTGGTGATATTTTTATAGAATCTACAATATCAAAACCATTACTAAACTCAATGTTTTTTACTAATTTTACAGGTGTCATTTTTGTGTAATTTAAATCAAATTCAAATACTAACCCTTCTGTATTATATAAAATTGACTCAGCCGTTTTTGGCAAATAAGAATTTAATTTCTTTTTATTATCATTTATTCTAAATAAATAATCTGTTGTCCTAATCAGGCTATCTTTTTTAAAATCAATTTTTATTTTTGGTGAATTAAATACGTATGATAACCATTTAAAACCATCTGCTTTAAATGAAATATCTAAAGTACTATTCCTATTTATCAAAACTATTTCTGCAGGAACATTAACAGTTTCAATTTCAAAGCGTAATGTATTTGTATAATTTTGAGACAACTTTGTAATAATTAGAATAAAAAACGCCATACTTAAAAATAGCACAAACACATTCAAGCGCCTACTTTTAATAAGTAATTTTAAACGAATTAATAATTGTTTCATTATAACGGTTTAAAAAATAATTTTGGAAATAATTCAGCAGCCGGTTTATTACTAACCATTAATTTTAAAGTTGACTTTACAAAACCATATCCATAACCCAAAAACTGAATATTAACAGCTATTAAAGCTTGTATTGCAATAACTAAATGTTTTGTTTTTAATAATGATAAAACAAAGACTAGAGCATAATAAAGTCCTAGTAAAACAATAGGTAAATAAAACTGAAAACCTGATAATACCAAACTAAAAATCACAAAAAACAAAAAACAAGTTGGAAGCCAGTATGTTATTTTTTTAGTTGATGGATGCCATGAGTTTAAAATTGGTCTCACACTACCAAATTTATATACTTGTGTATAAAATTTAGACCAAGAAAGTCGTCTTTTATGATATACAAAAGCATTAGGCAATAATTTTGTTTTAAATCCTAAGTTAGTTAACCTTATAGATAAATCTGGGTCTTCACCTGGATGAATTTGTCCAAAACCATTAGTTTTTAAAAAAGCAATTTTAGAAAGCCCCATATTAAAGCTTCTAGGCTCAAAACGAGTTAAACTTTTAGCACGACCTCTAATCCCACCAGTTGTAAAAAAACTAGTCATACTAAAATTAATAGCTTTTTGTAATTTTGAAAACGAGCTATGAGCAGCATCTGGTCCGCCAAAACAATCTACATACTCAATTTCTAAACCTTTTTTAACCTCTTGTAAATATTGATTTGGCAGTATACAATCGCTATCTAATATTATAAAGTAATCACCTTTTGCTTTACGCATACCGTAATTTCTAGAATCTCCAGGACCAGAATTAGACTTTTGGTAATAGCTAATATTTAAATTTGACAGAAACGATTTTGCTATTTCTTGAGAGGGTTTTGTAGAACCATCTTCTACTATTACAATTTCAAAGTCTTTATCTCCTGTTAAAGCCATAAAACTTTCCAGAAGCTCTTGAATTTCTTCTGGCCTGTTGTAGACAGGAATAATAAATGAAAACTGTAATTGCATCTTACAAATGTAAGTTAATCCTATAAAAAAAGCCACCAAAATTGGTGGCTTTTAAATAAAATATAATTAGTTAAATATTATTTATTTAACCAAGCTTTACGAATATTATTTTGTTCTGTAGTAGCATCTGGATTAACTGATAAAGATTGTCCAGTTGTATAAGATTGTGTTAAAGCTGTTTTAATTCTAACTTCTTCTTCTCCACGTAACAAAACTACATCTACTTCTGTACCTGGTTGCCACATAAATGCACCACCTAAAACTTGTTGTGCGTTTTGCATTGACAATTTAGTCCCGTTAATAGATTTAACAACGTCATTTTCTTTTGCTCCAGCCTCATGCCAAAAACTATTTTTAGCAACTAAACCATTAAAATAGAAATTGCCTTTTGCTTGATCTGCAGCAAAAATTAAAGCACCATCATTTTGAATATAATTTGTTTTAATTTTAGACTCAGATAAAACTAAACCTACTTTATTAAAAAATGTATTATAATCTATTGGAGTTCCTCCAACTACATTCTTTGTTAAAAACTCTCCAACACTAGGATAAGTCATTGCTGTAATTTCAGCAATTAAAGTATCATCGTTAAATGGTTTACTTTTTCCATATTTAATAGATAGTTCTTTCATTAAAGATAACATACTTCTGTTACCATTATTACTTTCTTCTCTCATTAAAATATCTATACACATTCCTATTAAAGCTCCTTTACTATAAACGTTAAGGTATTGTCCTGCGTAAGGTTCCTCTAAAATATTCTCACTCATTTCAGTAAAACTCATACTGTCATTCATTCCTGAAGCAGATTTTATTTTACCCATTACTTTATTATAAAACTCATCTTGTTCTACTAAACCTTCATATACTTGAAAATGTGTAGCAAAATACTCAGTTACACCTTCGTACATCCATAAGTGCTTAGAAAATGTTGGTTTGTTATAATCGAAATAATGAACATCTTCAGAATGTACACTTAAAGGTGTTACTATATGAAAAAACTCATGAGAAACTACATCTGTCATACTACTAGCTAATGCTGCATCTGGCATCATCTCTGGTAAAACAACTACTGTAGATGTATGGTGTTCTAAAGCTCCAAAACCTTGTGGTGCACCTTCACCTTGTCCTGCTAAATATAAATAGATATCATATCTTGGTGTTGTATTAACATCTCCTAAATATTTTTTCTGAGCTAGCATCATTTTTTGCATTACTTCTTTAATTTTAGAAGCTTTGTGTACACCATTTGGAGAATATACACTCAATACAATTTTAATATCACCAACTAGAAATTCTTCAACATCTAATTTTCCATAAAACATTGGATTATCTGTAATATCAAAATAACGTGGTGCAAAATAAGTCGCTTTTACAGAACCGTTTTCTAAAGTTGTAGAACCAGTTTCTTGTAATGCCGAAGTATGTACAAAATCTGCAGGAGAAACTACATCTAACTTATATTGTGCATTTTTTAAACTATCGAAATAACCAATAAAACCATGTAAATTCATAACATAGTTTGTAGGCTCAATATTTGTTCCTGCTGGAGAGAATGGTACTTCATTACCAATTCCGCCTCCACCATTAGCAGATTCCATATCAAACGTGTCGTTTACATTATAAGTAATATAATCTAAGCTTTTAGCACTTGCAATAGTCCATGTGTTTATATCTGCTTTAGTTGTAGCTAATTCATTACCACTATAATCAAACGCCTTAAAATCGTCTACATATTTACCAAAATCACTTACAGAATATGTTCCTTGAACAACTCTAGGCAATCTGTACGTTACCATTTCAGCTGTAAAACGTCCTGGATTTATTATTACAGGAGCTTTATCGTTTGCTACTTTAGTAAGATCTATACTTGTAACAATAGGAATTGACACTGCTAAATCGTTACTAACAGCAGTTTTAGAACCGTTACAACCTACTAATAAAAAGCTTGTTGCAACAGCCGAAAAGACTAATTTTTTCATCGTTTAATTTTTATGATTTTTTGTATTAGTAGCCAAAAGTAGAATTTGTTACACTTTAATCTGTAAACTTTTTGTTAAAATGTTAATTTTATGTTTATGAGTTTATAATGGTATTAGTATCTTTGATAAACTTTTTATTCATGCAGCTTAAACATCCAGAATTACTTTATGCTTTATTTTTGCTGCTTATCCCTATTTTAATTCATTTATTTCAACTTAGAAAATTTAAAAAAGAAAGTTTTACAAACGTAGCTTTCTTAAAAAATTTAAAATTAAAAACACGTAAGAGTTCGCAAATAAAAAAATGGTTAATTCTATGCTCAAGGTTATTGTTTTTGTCCTTTTTAATCTTTGCATTTACCCAACCATATTATTCTAAAAACAATAGTGTTAATACAACTCAAGAAACAGTTATTTATTTAGACAATTCTTTTAGCTTACAAGCAAAAGGAAAAGAAGGTGAATTATTGAAACGAGCTATTCAAAGTTTAATACAAGAAGTTCCAGAAAATAGTGTTTTTAGTTTAGTAACAAATAACAACACCTACAAAAACACAAACTTAAATGCTATTAAGAAAGAGTTATTACAAACCAAATACTCAGCTAATCAATTAAATTATAAATCGGCATTATTAAAGTCTGAATCTTTATTTAGTAATTCTAAAGACACTAATAAAAATATTATATTTATTAGTGATTTTCAGCAAAGCAGCACTTTATTTAACGATAATCAAAAAGACTATAATTTACAGTTAGTAAAACTAGAAGCAGAATCAAAAAATAATATTTTTGTTAACTCACTTTACATTTCCAAAAGAAATACAAACACACTAGAATTAGCAATTAAACTAAAAGGTGAAGCTTCAAAAAATACTACAATTCCAATTTCATTATATAATAAAAATGTTTTGGTTACTAAATCTTCAACTGAAAATTTAGAAAATGACACCTTATATTTTACAATTCCAACAAGCCAAACATTTGAAGGTGTTTTTAAAATTGAAGATGAAGGATTAACGTTTGATAATGATTTTTATTTCAGCATAAATAAACAAGATTTTATTTCTGTATTAGAAATTAGCGATTCAGGTAACGCTTCTTTTTTAAATCGGATTTTTACAGATGATGAATTTATTTTCACAACTAAATCTATTAATAATTTAGATTATAGTATAATAGAAAATCAGAATTTCATTGTACTAAATGAACTAAAAACAATTCCACAATCCTTAATTTCTAGTTTAAACCAGTTTCAAAAAAATGGTGGTTCAATTAGTATTATTCCAAATCGAGAAGCAAATATAGACACATACAACCTAGCATTAAAACAATTTAAAATTGGAAGTTTTAACACATTAAATTCAAACAAAAAAAGTGTAACCACAATTAATTATTCGCATCCTATATTCGCTAATAATGTATTTGAAAAACAAGTCAAAAATTTTCAATACCCAAACGTAAGTAGCTTTCTAACTTCAAATTTTAAAAACACATCTAACCTATTAAGTTTTGAAGATCAAAGTTCATTTTTAGTTTCTAAAAATAATGTTTACGTCTTTAGTTCGGCTTTAAACAAAAACAATTCAAATTTCACGCTTCAAAACCTCGTAGTTCCCACATTTTATAATATGGCACTACAAAGTTTACAACCTCAACAACTTTATTATAAGGTTGGAAACACAGAAACTATTACAGTAACATCTAAACTAAACAAAGATGTTGTTTTAAGTCTAAAAAATAATTCTGCTAATTTTATTCCGCTACAACAGCAACAAAAAAACAAAGTTATTATTAAAACAGAAGCACTACCTGAAGATTCTGGAAATTACAATATAACTAATAAAGAAGCTATTCTAAAAACCGTAAGCTATAATTACAGTTCAAAAGAAAGTAAACTTAATTACTATAACCTAGATGCTTTTAGTAATGTAAACAAAACTATAAATTCTGTTTTCTCTACTTTAAAAAGTGACATAAAAATCCACGAGCTATGGAAATGGTTTGTTATTTTTGCATTATTCTTTTTATGTATTGAAATGCTATTAATAAAATTTCTAAAATGAATTTAATCTTAAAGTCTGCTAGAATTATAGATACAAACAGTTCGCACCATAATGCAACTAAAGATATTTTAATTGAAAATGGAATTATTTCCAAAATAGCAAAAAACATAGAAAACATTAATAACTACAAGGAAATAGAACTAGAGAACTTACACGTCTCTCAAGGTTGGTTTGATAGTAGCGTTTGTTTTGGAGAACCTGGTTTTGAAGATAGAGAAACAATACAAAACGGATTAAATACCGCAGCAAAATCGGGCTTTACAAGTGTTTGCATGCAAGCTAATACAAAACCTGTTTTAAATAACAATTCAGATATTTTTGCCATAAAAGGTAGATCTGCTAATCACGCAGTTAGTTTATTACCAGTTGGAGCTTTAACTACCAATAGCGACAGTTTGGATTTAGCCGAGTTATTCGATATGCTCCAAGCTGGAGCTGTTGCATTTAGCGACTACAAAATCCCTGTAAAGAATCCTAACCTTTTAAAGATAGCATTACAGTATACTAAACAGTTTAAGGCTGTAGTTTGCTCTTTTCCATTAGAACAACAGATTTCTGGAAAAGGAGTAATGAATGAGGAATTGACTAGTACAAAAACTGGACTAAAAGGCTCTCCAAACTTAGCAGAAAGCATGCAAGTAGCACGAGATTTGTTTTTACTAGAATATACTGAGGGACAATTACACATTCCTACAATTTCAACAAAAGAAAGTGTAGAATTGATTCGAGAAGCTAAAAAGAAAGGTTTAAATATTACATGTAGCGCAGCAATTCATAATTTGTTTTTCACAGATGAAATGCTTTCAGATTTCAACACACAATACAAAGTAAATCCTCCTTTAAGAATTCAGACAGATATTGATGCTTTAATTGAAGGTTTAAAGGATGGTACTATAGATATGGTAACATCAGACCATAACCCAGTTACAATTGAAGACAAAAACATAGAATTTGAAAATGCAGCATATGGAACTATTGGTTTAGAAACTGCTTTTGGAGCATTAAACACTTTATTTACAACTGAAAAAAGTGTTGAACTCTTAACTAAAGGAAAAGCAATTTTTAATGCAAATACACATTGCATAGAAGAAGGACAAACCGTCGATTTGTCTCTTTTTAATCCTGAAACAAAATACACTTTTGCTAAAAATAATATTTTTTCAAAATCAAAAAATAGTATTTTCTTAAATCACGATTTAAGAGGAAACGTTTACGGAATAGTTGCTAATAATAAACACGTTTTATAATGAATCAAGATACAATTGACCAAGGAAAAACTTATGCTGTAGTTGGCTACTTAACCTTAATAGGTTCTATAATTGCAATTATAATGAATAGCGATGTAAAAAATCCGTTTACAACATTTCACAATAGACAAGGATTAGGATTATGTTTAAGTTATTTAATTTTTGGATACGTACAAGGTTTATATGATAATTGGTTAATAACTCTTCCTTTTATGATTTGTTTTGGCTTATTATTAATTTTTGGAGTTGCAACAGCTGCAACAGGAAAAATGATATTAATTCCAGTAATTGGACCGTTTTTCCAAAAAATATTTGCAAATATTATAAAATAACAAATGAGCAATTTAGTTTTAGAACATATCGTTAGACCTTCAAGTTTAAAAGAAAATGCTCCTGTTTTAATTTTACTTCACGGTTATGGAAGTGATGAAAACGATTTATTTTCTTTTGCACAAGAATTACCCGAAGAGCTATTTATAATTTCTGCAAAAGCACCTTACCCAATGCAACCTTATGGAAACGCCTGGTATGCTATAAATTTTGATGCAGACAAAGGTAAATGGAGCGACAATGATGAAGCGATAAAGTCTAGAGACATAATTGCTGAATTTATAGACCAAATTCCAGAAGTATATCCTGTAAATAAAAATAATATAAACTTATTAGGGTTTAGTCAAGGCTGTATCTTAAGTTTTTCTGTTGCTTTTACATACCCAGAAAAACTTAAAAACATAATAGGATTAAGCGGTTACATTAATCAAGATTTATTTACAATACAACAAAAAGAAGCTTACAAACATTTAAATATCTACAGCTCTCACGGAAGTGTAGATCAAGTAATACCAGTAGATTGGGCAAGAAACACATCACCTTTTTTAGAAGCATTAGATATTAATTTTAAATACAACGAATTTCCAGTAGGTCATGGCGTAGCGCCACAAAACTTTTATGAATTTAAAAGTTGGTTAGAAAAATTGATTTAAAACTTTTTTAGATAAAACACTTTTGTTTAAAAAACAATCTAGAAACAAAAAAGCACCTAGTTTAATAGGTGCTTTTCTTTAAGTTAGATTCTTAAATCTATTAATCTAAAGGATATAATAATTGATCTAAAGCTTTAAACCTTAAATCATCATTCTTGTCTAAACTATAAGAAATTAACATTTCTCCCCAAACTGTTCCATCAGAAAAATCGGCAATAATCCATTTATGATTTAATAACCTTATACTGTTAAAAACTAGTTTTTTTCCTCCAGTACCAGCATACGGAATTAATGGATGATCTGTTCCGTCATATTCATTCATAGAATACAAAGCATCTTTTACAATTGGCTCTAATCTAATACCATCTACACCATCTCGGTCAAAATAATTTAAAGCATCTTGGCTTTTACTTAAATTAAACGCTGAAAAATCATCTAATTGCATTGTTAAATTAGCTATAGAATCTTTATAAACTTCAACATCTGCTTCTGCTCTTAGTAAATTCTTATCGTAATCTTCTATTATTTTTTTAGAATTCATAAATTGAAACACCACTAGTAAAAGGGTGAAAATAAACAAATACATAAAAATTCTATTTTTCATAAATATGGGTTTTAATAAATATTAATTTTAAGCATATCATATGCTAAATAAACGTTTTCTGGAAGTCTTTGTTGTACATCAGCATGAAATCCTAACTTATGACTTATATGCGTTAAGTAGGCTTTATTAGGTTTTAAATCGTCAATAATTGCTAAAGCTTCGTCTAAGGTAAAGTGTGATGGGCTAAAAGTTTCCCTTAAAGCATTTATAACTAAAACATCTAGGTTTTTTAGTTTCTTCAATTCTTCAGATTTAATAGTTTTCATATCTGTTAAATACGCAAAATTATCTATTCTAAAACCGAAAACTTGTAGTTTGTTATGTAATCCATTTATAGGAATAATAGGTTTATCTCCTAAAATAAATTCCTTATTCTCAATCTCGAAAGTATCTACTACTGGAGAACCGGGATATTTATTTTCTGTAGTAAAAATATAATCAAAACGCGTACGCAACTCACCTAAAACGCGTTTATGTGCATAAAAAGGTAAAGCTCCTTGCTTAAAACAAAATGGTCTAATGTCATCTAGTCCTGCAGTATGATCTGCATGTTCGTGTGTAAAGAGAACACCATCTAAACTGTTTACATTAGCACGTAACATTTGTTGTCTAAAATCTGGACCACAATCTATAACATATGTATAATTCTCCCATTCTAATAAGATAGAAACACGTAAACGTTTGTCTTTTGAATTTGAACTTAAACATACAGGATGAGTGCTTCCAATAATTGGAATTCCTTGAGAAGTACCTGTTCCTAAAAATGTGATTTTCAAACTCATATTTAACAAAAACAAAAATAGGATATTTTTTTTGTTTGATTAATGAAAATGATACATTTGTAATAGAACCGAATCTAGTTTAAATGGAAGAAATCACACTAAAAGGCGACAAGGAAATAGAAAGTATACCGTCGATTAAAGACAAAGCATTACGTATAAACCTAAATGATAATATTTATGGTACGTTTGCCGAAATTGGTGCTGGACAAGAAACAGTTCGTCAGTTTTTTAGAGCTGGTGGAGCTTCTGGTACTATTGCAAAAGCAATGTCTGCTTACGATAAAGCTTTTAGTGATGCTATTTATGGTATTGAAGCTGACAAGCGTTATGTTACCGAAGCTAGGCTACGTAAAATGTTATCTCATGAAATTGATTTAATTGAAGAACGTTTAAGTAGAGATGAACATCCTAATAAATTCTTTTTTAGCTATGCTAATACAGTAGCTACAATAGATTTTGCTAAAAAATATAAAGGACACGGATGGGTTGGAATTAAATATCAAATAGACCCAACACAAGAATATAACGAGATTACATTACATATTCGTTTTAAAGAAAGTGATGCGCGTCTACAACAAGAAACATTAGGAGTTCTTGGAACGAATCTTATATATGGTGCTTTTTACAAGTACAATCAGCCTAAAAAACTACTTAAATACCTTTACGATCATTTAGACAAAGACCAATTAGAAATAGACACAATTAATTTTTCTGGTCCTGTTTTTGAAGATGTAGATAACCGTTTAATGAGTTTACAACTAGTCAAAAACGGAATGACAGATGCTGTAATGTTTGCTCCAGATGGTAATAATGTTTTACCTGCACGTGTACTTTATAAAAGAAACATTTTAGCATTACGTGGTAGTTTTAGACCTGTAACAAAAGTAAACATAGATATGTACAAAAAATCGTACGATATGTTTATTAAAGAAAATAAAGTGGATGAAGAAAAAACCCAAGTTATTTTTGAAATTACACTTTCTAATCTAAGAGCGCAAGGAGAAATAGATGAGCAGGATTTTATGGATCGTGCAAGATTATTATGTTCTTTAGGTCACACAGTATTGATTTCTAATTTCCAAGAATATTACAAATTAGTTGAATATTTCTCTCAATATACCAAAGCTAGAATGGGATTAGCTATGGGCGTAAATAATTTAGTAGATATTTTTGATCAGAAATACTATTCTCATTTAAGTGGTGGGATTTTAGAAGCTTTTGGTAAGTTATTCTTTAAAGATTTACGTGTGTACTTATATCCTATGAAAAATGATGATGGGACACTAACAACAAGCGATAACTTAAAAGTACATCCACGTATGAAAGAACTATACAAATTCTTTAAATACAACGGAAAGGTTACAGATATAGAAGATTACGATGAAAAAAATTTAGTTGTATTTTCTAGAAAAGTTTTAAAAATGATTAGTGCTGGAGAAAATGGTTGGCAAGATATGCTTCCAGAAGGTGTTTCTAAATTAATTATGGAAAAAAGCTTATTTGGTTGCGAAACTGAAGATGCTTCTTCTTTTGACTAATTAGTCGTTTAAATAAAAAAAGAGCTCAAAATGAAATTCATTTTGAGCTCTTTTTAGTTCAACTATTTTGTAAAATTAAGATAATTCTAAAATTTGAGCTGCGTGATCTTTAGTTTTCACTTTATCAATAACGTGAGATACAATCCCATTCTCGTTTACTAAAAATGTTTTTCTATGAATACCATCGTATTCTCTACCCATAAACTTTTTTAAACCCCAAACACCAAAAACATTAATAACTTCTTTGTCTTCATCTGCTAAAAGTGGAAATGGAAACTTATATTTATTTCTAAAATTAGTTTGACGTTTTTCTGAATCTGCACTTACACCTAAAATCTCGTAACCTTGTTTTTGTAACGTTTCGTAATTATCAGTTAAATTACAAGCTTCTGCAGTACAACCTGGAGTGCTAGCTTTTGGGTAAAAGAATACTATTAACTTTTTCCCTTCATAATCAGATAATTGTATTTTATTACCATCTTGATCGTTTACTGAAAAATTTGGAACTTTATCGCCTTGTTTTAATGTATTCATAATTGTAATTTTGTATTAATCATTATCTCTCAAAAATACAACTTATGACTAAGCAAGAAAAGGTAGATTTTGTTATAAATACGTTAAATGATTTATATCCCGAAATACCAATTCCTTTAGATCATAAAGACCCATACACATTACTTGTTGCTGTTTTGTTATCTGCACAATGTACAGATGTTAGAGTAAATCAAATAACACCACTACTCTTTGCTAAAGCTGATAATCCTTATGATATGGTAAAACTTTCTGTAGATGAAATTAAAGCTATTATTAGACCTTGTGGCTTAAGTCCTATGAAAAGTAAAGGTATTTACGGTTTATCTAAAATGTTAATTGAAGAACATAATGGAGTTGTTCCGCAAAATTTTGAAGCCTTAGAACGTTTTCCTGCTGTTGGTCACAAAACAGCAAGTGTAGTAATGAGCCAGGCTTTTGGTGTCCCAGCTTTTCCTGTAGACACACATATTCATAGGTTAATGTACAGATGGAATTTAACCAATGGAAAAAACGTACAACAGACCGAAAAAGATGCCAAGCGATTATTTCCAGAACACACTTGGAACGATTTACATTTACAAATTATTTGGTATGGCAGAGAATATTCACCTGCAAGAGGTTGGGATTTAGACAGAGATATAATTACAAAAACAATTGGTAGAGTAAGTGTTTTAAAAGATTATAAAAAACAACATAAAACCTTATAATTAAAATCGAAAAGAAGAATAAACACATCCCTGTATTTAGAGCTACCAAAAGAAAATCATTTTTTAAAATACAATTTTACATACTAAATTGCTACTTTTAATGTTAAACACATTTACTTTGAAAATTAGAAAACTCTGGAAACACGTATTATTAATACTAATTTTTATTCCTATTTTATTAATAGGAAGTCTAATATTATACATTCAAAGTAACCAATCTGAAATTATCAAAGAAGAAATTGTTAAACTAAACAAAGAACACAAAGGTCTTATTCGTATTGGTAAAAGTAAGTTGTCACTTTTTGAAAACTTCCCATATATCTCTTTAAAAATATATGATGTCCAAATTTTTGAAACAAAAGAACGCAACGCATCAGTAATAATGGATGTAAAAGATATTTCTGTTGGTTTTAATCTATCGGATATTCTAAAAGGAAATTATGATATTCAAGCTTTATTAATAGAAGAAGGTGTTTTCAATATTGTTATTCATGAAAATAACACAACAAATATTGAAAACTCCTTAACAAGTAATACTGAAACTGAAACATCATCCTCAAATATTCATCTCAAAAAAATCGAATTTAAAAACCTAGATATTCATACTATAGACGAAGCTACTAAAACAGATGTCGAAAAATTCATTTACACAGGAAAAGGTGGTTTTAGCTTAAAAAACAGCATTATAGCTGGACATATCGATACCAAATTTGAATTAAATATTATAAAAAATAGAGATACAACCTTTATAAACAAAAAACATTTTGAAGTTCATACAGACCTAACATTTAATAAAAACACAGGCATTCTTAACATACAACCTTCCGGTATTGTAATGGAAAATGGCGATTTTGAGCTAGAAGGATCCATAGACACAAAAAACGATGTAAACCTTGATCTTTCTGTAAATGGAACAAAGCCCAATTTTGATATGCTTATAGCATTTGCTCCAACAGATGTAATACCCATATTGGAGAAATACAAAAATGCTGGTGAAATTTATTTTAAGGCTACTATTAAAGGAACTTCTAATAAAGGTAATAGACCATTTATTAATGCACATTTTGGTGCTGGAAAAGCCTTTTTAGAAAATACATCTAATGAGAAAAAAATTGATAAAATGGGCTTTAAAGGACATTTTACCAATGGAGAAAAAAGAGACATAACTACTATGGAATTCTCTTTAACAGATATGACTGCTTCTTTAGAAAAGGGAGAATTTAAAGGATCTGTTTTTGTGAAAAATTTTGAATCTCCAGAAGTAGATATGCAGATAGATTCTAATTTTAATCTCAATTTTATTGCAGATTTTCTTGAATTAGAACAAGTAGAAGATATCTCTGGTGATGTTTCGCTAAAAATGAACTTTCATGATATTATTGATATTGACAAGCCTGAAAAAGCATTAGAAAAACTCAATCAAGCATACTATACAGAATTAATTGTAAAAGACGTTAATTTAAATGCTAAAGAACTTCCAGTTCCTTTGCAAAATTTAAATGCACATTTAGTAATGAATGGTAAAAAAGCTTCTTTAGACCAGTTTAATATGTTAATGGGGAATTCAGATTTATCAGCAACTGGCTTTATTTCAGATTTACCTGCAATTATACATCATACTAATATCCCAGTCGAAGCTCATTTAGATATTACATCTAATACTATAGATGTTACTGAATTAACTCATTTTTCAAAAAAAGATAGTATCCAAAATGGCTTGGATGAACAAATTGAAAATCTAAGTTTAGGACTTTCTTTTAAAACTTCGGCAAAAGACTTAACCACATATACCTATTTACCAAAAGGAGATTTTTTTATCGATAGTTTAAATGCAGATTTAAAACATTACCCACATAAATTACATGATTTTCATGCAGATATTTTAATAGAGAACAAAGATTTACAACTAGTAGACTTTACAGGCTATATAGATGATAGTGATTTTCATTTTGATGGTAAAATACATGATTATGCTTTTTGGATGCAACCCAGCCTAAAAGGAGATATAGATTTAGATATAAATCTAACATCTAACAAATTAAGGTTGGAAGATATTTTTTCGTACAAAGGAGAAAACTATGTTCCAAAAGAATATAGACATGAGGAGTTTGGTAATTTAGGCCTACACTTCAACTCTAGTATGCACTATAAAGATAGTACTCTACATTCCATAGATTTAACTATAGATAAGTTAGACACAAAAATGAAATTGCATCCATTTCGTTTTCATGATTTTAAAGGAAATATCCATTACGAAGATAAACATATCGTTGTAAAAAACTTTCATGGTGAAATAGGAACAACTAATTTTAATTTTGATTTAAACTATTATTTGGGAAATAATACGGAAATAAAGAAAAGAGATAATTATCTCGAGTTAAAGGCAAATTATATTGATTTTGATGCGCTTTCCAACTTTAATTTAAGTTCGTCAAAACAAACTAAAGTCGCTACCTCAAAAACTAAAGATGTAGAAGAACATGCAAATGCTTTTAATTTATACGAGTTACCATTTACAGATATGCAATTTAAAGTTGATATTGGTCACTTTATTTATCATAGAATAGACCTTCAAAAAATTAAAGCTAACATAAGAACAACTCCTAACCATTATGTTTACATAGATACATTACATATGAATGCAGCTGGAGGAAACATTCGATTAAACGGATATTTTAATGGTAGCGATCCTAAACATATCTATATGCAACCAGATTTGGTTATGAATAATGTTGACTTGAGTAAATTGTTATTCAAATTCGAAAACTTTGGTCAAGACCATCTTGTTTCAGAAAACCTACAAGGACAACTAAGTTCTAGAATTAAAGGCAAAATTAGAGTTTACCCAGATATGGTACCGGATTTAGATCAATCTACCATAGAAATGGATGTAAAAGTATTAAATGGTAAGTTAAAAAATTACGATCCAATGTTAGCGCTTTCAGACTATATGGGAGAAAAAAATCTAAAAAACATAAAGTTTGATACCTTACAAAATAGCATAAACATAAATAAAGGCAAAATAAATATTCCTTCCATGACAATTGAATCTACTTTAGGACATATAGAGTTGTCTGGTACACATGATAATAATCAAAATATAGATTATTACGTACGTATTCCTTGGAAAACAATAAGAAAAGCCTCTTGGCAAAAATTATTTGGAAAAAAGAAAGATACTATTACCAATAAAGAACAAGAAGATAAAATTATAGAAGTAGATCTTAACAAAAAAGTAAAATATCTTAATCTAATAATTAAAGGAAATATAAATGACTATAAAATATCTTTAGGTAAGAAATAGACTAATGTATAAGCAGAACGTAAATCAAACCGAAAAAGAGACCAAACATATATTACCTAAAAACAGTTAAATTTAGTTGGCAAAAAATAATGTAATTACCAAAACTACTAGTAGAACAAGTTTTTTTAAA